>NZ_PKUB01000036.1 GCF_002868845.1 Desulfuromonas sp. | reverse complement strand
GACCCGGTTCTGGATGACGCCGAGGTAGACCTGGACCAGGTCCTTCTTGTTTTTGTAGATCTCGTCCGAGAAGTGGATGCCGCCGCCGGCCACCCGGGCTAGCGCCCCGCGCCGCAGGTCGAAGCGGTAGGGGTTGTTGGTGTCGGCGATGTGCAGCAGGCGCTGGATCGATTCTTCGCCGAGCATGTCGATGGCCGAGGAGGTGATCTTGTCCTTCGCCGCATACTTGCCGGTCACCGTACCGAGGCTCTCGGTCAGGGGCACCGGGATGATCTCCACGAACTGAAGCATCGCCTCCGGCTTGCCGCCGGTAAAGTTGCGGATGTCGTTCCAGATGTAGCCGCTGCAAGCCCCGAGGGGGCGGTAGCTGTCGAACAGCTCCTCGACCGCCTTGTCGCCGAATCCGCCCTGCTTGGCGACGAAGGCCATGCTCTCCTCCCGCGTCGGCAGCAGGTTCATGGCCAGCACCATGGGGTCCTCGTAGGTCTGGGACTCGATGACCGAGAGACGCCCGTAGCTGCCGAGCTGGTCCATCCCCTTGAACCGGAAGGTGTACTTGACGTTTTCCGGTCGGGCCAGGAATTGCCGGTACTTTCCGCAGAGGAATTCGACGAAGAAGGTCTTGCCGTTGCCCGGCTCTCCGACCAGGACAAAGGCCATCTCCTTGGACGATCCCCCCTCGGCGGCGTCCTTGACGAAGGAGACAAGGCTGTTGATCTCGTCGTACATGCCGATGGGGTGCTTCTTCCCCATGCGGAAGATCTTGAAGTCGTAGGTGATCCTGCCGTTGACCACGACCTTTTCGATCCCCTCCTCGAGGATCATCCGGGACACGCCCTGGAAGGCGTTTTCGAAATGGCGCTGTCCCTTTTTGAGCGCACTCAGATGATGCACCAGGGTGCCCGGGCCCTTGTCAATCGCCATGGCTGCCTCCTTGCCGATTCCTCTGATGTATGGCTGGGATTTGTTAACAAGTATACCGCCATGCCCGGGGATTTCCCTGTCGGGCGCGGCCGTATTCGGTCTTAGGCGGCAAAGTGCCTGTCTTTGCGGAAAAAAGAAAAGGCCCCGTTTTTCAACGGGACCTTGATATGGGAGATGCCGATCGTACCACGGCCAGCTTTATTCCAATCCGTCGGCGCAGACTCTCCAGGTTTGGCCCTGGCCAGCTTCTTGCGAACCTCGCTCGGACCCTCTCTTTCGACATCCGGCCTTTTTGTAGGGGTTTGTACGCCCAGGCGGATGGGATGATACGGCTTCCGTCGTTAGGCCGCGTAAAACCGGCATCTTGAAATCGGAAGATGCAGGATAACGCCTGTTTCCGCAGGTTTTTCGCGACACCCTTTTCGGGGTGATATTCCGTTCCCGCCATCCAGCGGGCCCTTTCCGCGATCCCTATCTGGCTGTCCCTTCTCCCTGATCCTTCAAGAACCTTTCAGGGTGGACCGCAGGGACGTTTTCCTACATCTCCGAAGTTGTCAAGGATCACTTTCGCCTCTTGCCCTTGCACTTTCATTCTACCACATCGCCACCGGATGCAAGGCCGCAAGGCATAAAATTCTCTCCTCGCGGTTCATCTTCTCTCAAGGCGTGCCGACTCGCTCCGTTTCGTATCGCCTTTTCTGTCATTTCCGCCCCCTGAAGAGCGCGTCAGGCCTCCCGCTGCTCTGCGGGCACGCTCACAGCGACCTTACCCGGGGACTCATCCTCTGTACGGTAAAGCGCTGACGACCATGGAAAACCGGGCGATATCGGCCACGCCAGAGATTTCAAAGAACCCTCTCTTCCAACTTCATTTTATCACATCGGTCATTACGGTGCCCGGTCGGCGGAGTTTCCAGGGCGGCGTGAACCGCTTCGGTCAACTTCTGGCTGCGGACCATGCCGCCGGTGCGTTTCAGGGCCCGGGCCAGGCCGAGAAATGCCTGGTCGAAGAGGGTCTTCTGGAAGAGGTTGACCAGGACCGGGGGGGCTTCGTCCAGGGCATGGAGGGTCACTGCGTCGCGGCATGTCACCGGGTCGGTGGAGTTCATCCCCCGGCACAGCAGGGGGCGCACCGGGTGTATCGAGCAGCTTTTCTGTCCGTCGAGAAAGGCGCAGGGCTGGCGGAGCAGGAGTCGCTCGTCGTCGTCGAGCCAGCGGACCCGGCGGTGAATGCCTTCGATTTTCTCCTTCAGCCGTTCCAGTTTCTGGATGCTGAGCTTTCGGCGCAGGTAGTCGGCGATGACCATCGCCTCAGGCTGCAGCACCGCCACGTTGACGACGCAACAGTGGCCGCACCCCGGTCCGCAGGCGATATGCCCTTCGTTTCGACGGTTTTGGGCAAGAACGGTTTCGGCCATCTCCTGCACGGCCCGGGCGGCCAGGGCGAGGTTTTCCTCCGGGCGTCCCTCTCCGAGGAGACGCCCGGCCGTTTTTTCAACGGCGGCGGTAAATGCGGAAAAATCGAAATCCGGACTCATTTGGGTCCCCCGCGGTCTGGGGCGTTTTGCCCCGTATTTTGGGTGCGGACTTCTTCCGGTCAGGAGACGACCGTCATGTGGCTGGAGAGGGGTTGCACAGTTTCAAGGGATAACGGAAAAAAACCTCTTGTCAACAGGGATTTCGGGTGAGATGTGGATTTTAATCCTGGGGGCGGGAGGGTGGGCTCGGCGGGCGTCGGAGTTCGGCTCGAGGGGGAATGGTAGAATGGAGAAAACCGGATCGGAAGGATTACTCACATGAAGGACGCAATCGCCTACCCCCTGACGGTCTTCTATGACGGGGCCTGCATCGTCTGTTCCAGGGAGATGGAGCATTATCGCCGGATCGATCGGAACGGGCGCCTGCTCCTTGTGGATATCAGCGCCCCGGCCTTCGAGCCGGACCGCTACGGCCGGAGCCTCGAGGACTTCATGGCGCAGATGCACGTCATGGACGGGGAAGGGCGCTTTTTCCTCGGTGTCGATGCTTTTCCCGCCATCTGGCGGGCCCTGCCGGGGCGGGGCCACCGACTGTTAGCTGGCCTGATCGGGGTGCCCGGGCTTCACGGCCTGGCCGTACTCGGCTATCGGGGATTCGCCAGGTTTCGCCGTTTCCTGCCCCGGCGCAGGGACGCATGCCCCGAGGATACCTGCGGCATCAGGCACAGAAAGTAGGTCCGGGGCGTATGGCTGCAGAAGAACAAAGGAGGGCGGCCCGTTTGGGCCGCCCTCCTCTTCACCGGAAGAAGATCGCCACCAGGCTCATTCAGTCGCCGGGGGGACGAAAGTCCTCTGGCCCAGTTCCTGGTCGAGCATCAGCAGGCCCCGTCCGTCGCCTTCCACCCGCTGAAGGTTCTTCAGGACCTGGCCGAAGCTCGCTTCCTCCTCCACCTGCTCGGTGACGAACCACTGGAGAAAGATCTGGGCGGCGTGGTTGCCCTCCTCCTTGGCCAGGTCCATGAGCTTGTTGATGCTGTCGGTGACGAAATTCTCGTGCTTGAGGCTGAACTTGAAGGTGGCCAGGGGGGAGGCGAAGTCGTTCTTCGGGCCGTCGATGGGGCGCAGGTCGGTTCGTCCCCCGGCCTCGCAGAGGAAGTTGAAGAACTTCTCGCCGTGGGTCATCTCCTCCAGGGCCTGGGTCCGCATCCAGCTGGCGAAGCCGGGCAGGTCCTCGGACTGGAAATAACCGGCCATGGCCATGTACAGGTAGGCCGAGAAGAATTCGTTTTTCATCTGCTCGTTGAGAGCATCCTGAAGTTTCGAGCTGAGCATGGAGTCCTCCTTCGTCGTCGTGTTGCGTTCAAATATATTTTACCAAGACCAACGAAGAAAATAATACCCAAAGAGTCAGCATTGTCCAGCCGTTTTTTGGGGACGCTCAAGATTGCAATCGCCTCGCGCCTGGGCTATCCTGTCGGTCCGTTTCTCAGCCCTCCCAATCCCCTGGAGACCGCAACGTGATTATCAAGTCGGCCACCTTCGTCCAAAGCGCCACCAAGCCCTCCAACTACCCGCCGGAAGGGCCGGCCGAGGTGGCTTTCGCCGGGCGCAGCAACGTGGGCAAAAGCTCGCTGATCAACGTGCTGGTGGGGCGCAGGGGGCTGGTGCGCACCTCGTCCACGCCCGGGCGCACCCAGTTGCTCAACTTTTTCGACATCAACGGCGAATTCTCCCTCGTCGATCTGCCGGGCTACGGCTTCGCCAAGGTCCCTCTTGCGGTGAAGAAACAGTGGGGCCCGATGATGCGCACCTACCTGGAGCAGCGCCGGAGCCTGAGGGCGGTGGTGCTCCTCTTCGATGTTCGCCGGGTCCCCCGCGAGGAGGACATCCAGATGCTCGACTGGCTGGAGGAGTTCGAGATCCCCACCATCCCGGTCATCACCAAGGTCGACAAAGTCAGCCGCAATCGGCGGGCGAAGCAGATCGAGCCGATTCTCGAGGCGACGGGACTGCCCCGCGACGCCTTCACCCTTTTCTCCGCCCTCAAGGGCGACGGGCGCGACGAGGTCTGGGAGCGGATCGAGGATGCGCTGGCAACGGAGATCTGAAATTCCCATATTGCATGGCCTTCTCCCCTCTCCGGTAATAGGACAAGGATTTTTTCGATTATGCAGTGGATCGGTTTTGCCGGCGGCCTGATGGTCGCCTTCGGTTTCGTCCCCCAGATCGTCAAGGCGCTGAGTACCCGCTCCACCGGCGACCTTTCGGTCTATACCCTGCTCACCATCTTCTCCGGCGGCCTTTTCTACACCGCCTACTCTATCCACGTCGGCGATCCGGTCTTCATCACCATTAATGTCATCGCCACCGGCAATACCCTCTTCCTGCTGATTCTCAAGCGCCGCTTCCGGTAGGGGGACGGTTCCCCGCTCCGGGTCTTTTCCGTTGTCGGACGGGCCGCGGTGCGGATACGGTGCTCCGTCGCTTTCAGGCGACCATGTATCCTGTTTCTTCAACAGGGAAGGACTTTCCTGAATATGCCGCGTCGACTGCCGCCTTTTCATTATGGCTGGGTGATCGTCCTTGCCGGGGCCCTGACCCTTTTTGCCTGTCTCGGCCTGGCCCGCTTCGCCTTCGGCATGCTGCTGCCCGCGATGCGTACCGGGCTCGGCCTGGCCTATGACCAGATGGGCCTTGTCAGCACCGGGAACTTCGCGGGCTACCTTGCCGCGGTCGCCCTGGCGCCCCTGCTCATCCGCCGCCTTCGGCCCCGGGCCACCATTGTCGCCGGACTGCTTCTGATCGCCGCCTGCATGCTGGCTCTCGGCCGCTGTCACGGGTTCCTGCCGGTTCTCGCCCTGTACACCGTTGTCGGCGTCGGCAGCGGCCTGGCCAACATCCCGGTGATGGTCCTCGTATCCCATTGGTTTCGGCGGGAGCGCAGGGGGCGGGCCGCCGGCCTCATGGTCACCGGCAACGGGCTGGCGATCATTTTCGCCGGCGCCCTCGTTCCGGTTCTCAACCGGGGGCTGGGGGGCGACGGCTGGCGCACGAGCTGGCTGGTGCTCGGCCTGATCTCCCTCGGGATCGCGATCGCCGCGGCCTTCCTGCTGCGCAACGACCCGGCAGAGCTGGGGCTCGAGCCGCTCGGCGACAGGCGACCGATCCCTCCGGAGCAGATCCCGGCGAAAGAGTCGCCCGACGAGGCGCGGACCCTGATTCAGCTGGGGGTCCTCTACCTCATCTTCGGCGCCACCTACATGGTTTACGGGACCTTTATCGTGACCACGATGGTGGAGGATTTCGGCTTCTCCGAGGCGAGGGCGGGGATGTTCTGGTCCTGGGTCGGTTTCTTCGGCCTCTTCTCGGGGGTGGTCTTCGGAGGGCTTTCTGACCGGATCGGCCGCAAGGGCGGGCTGATGACGGTCTTCGCCGTGCAGACCCTCGCCTACCTCCTTGCCGGTTCCGGGTTCGGCACGGCCGCCCTGCTGGCCTCCGTCGTCCTCTACGGCATCGCGGCCTTTGCCATCCCGACCATCATGGCGGCGGCGATCGGAGACTACCTCGGGCTCTCCCGGGCCGCGGCGGCCTTCTCGATCGTCACTTTCTTTTTCGCCGCCGGCCAGACGGTGGGGCCGGGAGCCGCCGGGGTCATCGCCGAGGGGAGCGGGAGCTTTGCCTCAAGCTACCTGGTTGCCGCCGCTTTGACGGGGATCGGTGCGGTGCTCGCGGGGACCCTCCCCAGGCCGCCCGGAGGGTCCTGAGGTTCTGGTGTCGGCGAGAATCGATGAGAGCCTGAATTGTTTGAGGTGATGGGTTCCGCCTTGACAGCAGGGCAGGATGGAAGATGCGCGGGGAACAGGAAATATGCCCCTGCCCGGTCTGCGCAATGGGGGACCGGGTGCAGAAAGGGCCTGCCAAATGGCAGGCCCTTTGATTTTTTGTAACGGTCCACAAGCAGATAACGCCGGATTTGGCTGGGTCCCGAGGGGGTTCTGTCAAAATGAAAGGAGAGCCTCCCCTATTTTTGCAGCAGCTCCAGCAGTCCCCGCAGCAGCTGTTGCGGGGTCGGCGGACAGCCGGGGATGACCGCATCGACAGGGAGAACGTTTTCCACAGCGCCGCAGCTGGCATAGGAGACGCCGAACTCGCCCCCGTTCCCGGCGCAGTCCCCCATGGCGACCACCAGTTTCGGGGCGGGGGTCGCCTCGTAGGTGCGCACCAGCGCCGCCTGCATGTGGCGGGAGACCGGGCCGGTGACCAGGAGCAGGTCGGCGTGGCGCGGGGAGGCGACGAAATGGATGCCGAAGCGCTCGATGTCGTAGAAGCCGTTGTTCACGGCGTGCATCTCCAGCTCGCAGCCGTTGCAGGAGCCGGCGTCGACCATGCGGATGGCGAGACTGCCGCCATAGCGGGCGGCGACTTCCCGCTGGCAGGCGGCGCCGAGTTCGGCGACCGCCGCTTCCGGTCCGGGCAGGGGTTCGGTGAGCCTTCCGGTGCGGAGAATCTTGCTGAAAACGTGAAACATGGCCCGGTTCCTCTCGGCAGAAGGGGGGTTACAGGTCGTGCCCCGAATAAGAGCCGTTCACCGACTTGTTGCAGACCGGGAAGTCGGGGACGATGTTGTCCTGAATGAGCGCCTCGAGGGCCGGCCAGTTGAGCCAGCTCGGGTCGCGCGGAAAGTAGCGCAAAACCCGCCCGCCAGCGTCGAGGCGCAGGTAGGCGACGGTTTCGCCGCGCCAGCCCTCGACCAGCCCGATTCCCTCGCACTCTCTCCCCGGTGCGGGGCAATCGGCGGCGAGGGGGCCGCCCGGCAGCGTCTCGAGGAGCGTCTCGATGAGGCCGAGGGAGACCCGGATCTCGTCGCCCCTCACCCTCACCCGCTTGGCCACGTCCCCCTCCAGGTAGGCGGGGACCTCGACCTCGAGCCGGTCGTAGGGGGGGTAGGGGAGATCGCGGCGCAGGTCGTCCTGGTGGTTGCTGGCGCGGCCGACGTAGCCGAGGGCCCCGAGTCTGCGCGCCGTCTCCGGGGGGAGGACCCCGGTGCCGCGCAGGCGGTCCTGCAGGGAGGGGTATTCGAGCAGCAGGGGCATCAGCTCGCCGACCTCGGCGCGCAGGGCGGCGGTCTCCTTCAGAAGCTCCGGGATGCGGGCCGGGTCCAGCTCGCAGGCCACCCCGCCGGGGACGACGCAGTCCATGAGGAGGCGGTGGCCGAAGGCGGCGGCGCTCTGCCGCTGGCAGAGTTCTCGCAGCCGGCCGCACTGCACCAGGGCGAAGGGAAAGCCGACGTCGTTGCAGACGGCGCCGATATCCCCGAGGTGGTTGGCGATCCGCTCCCGTTCGGCCAGGATCGCACGCAGGGCCAGGGCCCGCGGCGGAGGCTCGACCCCCATGGCGCGCTCGGCGGCCTGGCAGGCGGCCCAGGCGTGGGCGACGGTGCTGTCTCCGCTGACCCGCCCGGCAAGGCGGGAGAGCCCCGCGAGGTCCCGCCCCTCGGCGAGTTTTTCGATCCCCTTGTGCACGTAGCCGAGATGCGCCTCCAGGCGCAGCACGTCTTCGCCGAGGGCCTGGAAACGGAAGTGCCCCGGCTCGATGATCCCGGCGTGGACCGGGCCGACGGGGATCTCGTAGACCCCTTCTCCGGTTACCGGCACGAAGGGGTAGCCGCTGTCCGGTGGGGTCTCGGCCGCTGGAGCCCCGGCGAGGGGGAATTCCCGGCGCAGGGGATGGATCCCCTCGGGCCAGCCCCGGTGGCGCGTCCAGCGGCGCGGGTCGGGGTGTCCCGTGAAGCAAACCCCGAACATGTCCATCAGGTGCCGCTCGGGACGGGCCGCCGCCGGGTAGTGGAGCGCCTGGGAAGGGAGCGCCGGCCGGTCCTCGGGCAGCGTCGTGCGCAGCAGCAGGTGGCCGTCCCCCCCGGCTAGAAGCGCCGTCACCAGAAGGTGCGGCGGCCGGTGCTCCCCCCAGAGCGCCGACCAGCGCAGTCCTCGGGATGCGGCGATATCCGCCGCCAGTCCCCATTTTCCCGCGGGGATTCCCAGGCATCCCGCCGGCCCGGCCGGGCCGGCGCTTCCATCGGCTGCCATGCCCGTTTCGAGCAGGAGCGTCCTGAAAGCGGCCACCCGTCCCGGTCTCACCGCAGCGTCCTGTGGCCTTCTCATAACAGTCCCTTTCCCACCACCATGGCCGTGGCCTGGTCGATCCAGCCGGAGAGCACGTCGGGGATGGCGATGCCGAGCCAGAGTACCAGCAGCAGGTGAAGGTAGACCGGCCACATGTTGGCCGCCACCGCGACCTGCCCGGCGGGCGGCTCCCCGAAGACCATCGGCTGCAGGTGGCGGAAGAGCCCGGCGAAGGCGACCCCGAGCCCGCAGAGCAGGGGGATGACAAGCCACGGCCAGCTCTTTATGGTGGCGGTGAAGAGGAGGAATTCGCTGGTGAAGACCCCGAAGGGGGGGAACCCGGCGATGGCGACGGTGCCGATGAGAAAGCTCCAGCCGACGGCGGGCTGGGTGCGGATCAGGCCGCGGATCCTGTCGATCGACTGGGTGCCGGCGACGTGGGCGGCGTGGCCGACGGTGACGAAGATCGCCGATTTGGTCAGCGAGTGGACGATCATGTGGAGCAGGGCGCCGAAGGTCGCAAGCGGACCGCCGATGCCGAAGGCGAAGGTCATCAGCCCCATGTGCTCGATGGAGGAGTAGCTGAACATCCTCTTGACGTCGCGCTGGCGGTGCAGCAGCATCCCGGCGACGGTGAAGGAGAGGAGGCCGAAGCCCATCATCATCCGGCCGGCCAGGTCGCTGCCGAGGGCCGGGTCGACGAGCATCTTGAAGCGGACAACGGCGTAGAGGGCGATGTTGAGCAGCAGCCCGGAGAGGATCGCCGACATCGGCGTCGGCCCCTCGGAATGGGCGTCGGGCAGCCAGTTGTGAAGGGGCACCAGGCCGATCTTGGTGCCGTAGCCGACGAGCAGAAAGACGAAGGCCAGGGTCAGCACCGTCGGTTCCAGCGCGGCGGCATGCTGGTACAGCACGCTCCAGAGCAGTGCGTCTTCGCTGCCGGGCAGCGCCCGTTCGGCGGCGAAGTAGACCAGGACGGTGCCGAAGAGCGCCTGGGCGATGCCGACGCCGCAGAGGAGAAAGTACTTCCACCCCGCCTCGATCGATTCCGGGGTGCGGTAGAGGCTGACGAGGAGGACCGTGGCCAGGGTCGCGCCTTCGACCGAAACCCAGAGCAGGCCGAGATTGTTGGTCGATAGCGCCACCAGCATGGTCAGCAGGAAACCCTGGTACATCGAGTAGTAGAGGCGCATCCGTTTGTCGTCGACCCGGCCGATCTCCACCTCGTGGGCCATGTAGGGGCCGGAGAAGATCGCGGTGGTCATCCCGACCAGGGCGTTGAGCAGGATCAGGTAGACGTTGAAGGCGTCGATGTAGAAGAGCTTGCCGGGGGAGAGAAGCGGCCCGCTGGAAAAGACGTTGAACGCCAGCTGCAGGGAGGTCAGAAAGGTCGCGGCGCAAATCAGCAGGTTGAGGGTGCCGGCACGGCGCCAGTGGCCGACCAGGGCGAAGAGAAGGGTTCCCGCAAGGGGGAGGAGCAGGGTCAGGTAGAGGGCCGTCATCAGTCGACCTCGTTGAGGCGGTTGAGGCGGTCGACATTCAACGAGCCGAATCCGCTGCGGATCTGGAAGAAGAAAATCCCGAAGAGGATCGCCGCGACCATCACGTCGAAGGCCACCCCGAGTTCCACCACCATCGGCATCCCGTAGGTGGCGGCGACGGCGGCAAAAAACAGCCCGTTCTCCATCGACATGAAGCCGATGACCTGGGCGACCGCCTTGCGCCGGGTGATGATCATCAGCATGCCGATGAGGATCACGGCCAGGGAAACGGCAATGGTGTTGCGGGTTGCGAGGAGGGAGAGCTCGCGGATCGGCAGCGCCACGTAATAGCTGAAAAGGACCAGCGCTCCGGCGCCGATCATGATCAGCGATGAACTGCCGACCGTCTCGACCTCGCGGCGGATGTCGAGGCGAACCACCAGGCGGCGCAGCTGCCAGGGGATGAAAATCACCTTGAGCCCGAGGGTCATGAGCGCCGAAATCAACAGGTGATGACGCCCCGAGGTCAGGGCGACGAGTACGGTGGCGACAAAGAGCAGCCCCCCCTGCCAGGCGAAGGTATGGATCAGGGTGACGATGCGGGTCTGGGCGAGGAGCAGAAAGGAGGTGAAGAGGATCAGGGCCGCCGCGGTCAGGATCATCTGTTCGGAAAGGGGCAGGGCCGATAGCGGCATCAGCGGACCTCCAGGATCACGTGGCTCAGCATGCCGAGCAGACAGAGGATAAAGGCCAGGCCGAGAAATTGGGGGACTCGAAACAGGCGCATCTTGGCGAGGATCGTCTCGGCGACGGCGAGGGCCGCGCCGAGGAACAGCAGCTTGAGCGTGACCGCGGCCAGGCCGGTTGCGAGGGCTGCCGGGGTCTGCTGGAGGGCGATCCCCCAGGGGACGAAGAGGTTGGCGATGAGCACCCCGTAGATCATCAGTTTGATCATCGCGGCCCATTCCATCAACGCCAGGTGACGTCCGCTGTACTCGAGGATCATCGCTTCGTGGATCATCGTCAGCTCGAGATGGGTCGCCGGGTTGTCGACGGGAATCCGTCCCGTTTCCGCCACCGTGACCAGGACCAGCCCCATGGCCGCGAAAATGAAAGAGGGGTAGAGCTGAAACGGGGAGAGGAGCAGGTGGCTGATCATGGTCGCCAGGTTGGTGCTGGAGACGGTCATCGCCAGGGTAAAGACGCCCATCAGCATCGCCGGTTCGGCGAGGGAGGAGATCGTCACCTCGCGGGACGACCCCATGCCGCCGAAAGCCGTGCCGACGTCCATGCCGGCCAGGGCGAGAAAAAAGCGGGTCAGGGCAAAGAACCCGACGAGGACGATGACATCGGCGATGGCGGAGGTCGGCAGGCCGACGGCGACCATCGGCACCACCGAACCGGCCAGGGCGGTCACGCTGAAAACCAGGTAGGGGGAGAGGCGAAAGACGGGGGAGGCCTGTTCCGAGAGGACGACGTCCTTGCGAAAGAGACGGGCCAGGTCGCGGTAGGGCTGCCAGGGGGGCGGCCCCTGGCGGCACTGCAGTTTGCACTTGATCCACTTGACCCAACCGGCCAGAAGAGGGGCGCCCAGGGTCAGCAGCCCGGTCTGGACGATGGCCAGCAGCCAGCCGTTCATACGATCACCCAGAGGAGGAAGATAAGGGTGAAAAAGGAGTAGGCGAGATAGGCGCGGATGTTCCCGCCCTGAATCAGTGCCGCGCGGCGGGCGCTGGCGAGAAGGAGCCGCCCGATCGGCAGGTAGATCTTTTCCCAGGCCCAGTCGCCGACCCGCAGGCGGTAGCGCCCTCCGGGGTGCTCAACCGTTGCCGGGAGCACCTCCTCCTTGATCGGCCAGGCCGGCCGGAAGATGCGCCGGATCGGCATGGCGAAAGCGGTTGCCGTGTACTGCATGCGGGAGTTCAGGGGGCCGAAGCCGCAATCCCAGGTCGGTGCGATGTGCACCGCGGTGCGGCGGCGCCGGGGGTGCAGCCACAGATAGGCCAGCAGCCAGGCGAGGCAGATGCCCAGCAGGACCATCGGCGCTCCGTAGCTGGCCGTCTCGGGAGCGATCGGCGTCAGCCAGAGCCAGCCGTTCGCCGTGGCCTCCGGCAGCCCGACGCCGAGCAGCCCCTGCGGAATCGTGTCGATGAGCCTGACCGTCCAGGTCGGGAAAATTCCGAACAGCAGGCAGAGCAGGGCCAGGGCCCCCTGGCCGAAGAGGATGCCGGGTGCGGCCTCCCGGGCCGAGAGCGCTTTTTCGCTACGGGCCTGACCGAGAAAGACGACGCCGAAGACCTTGACGAAGCAGGCCACGGCCAGGGCCCCGGTCAGCGCCAGGACGGCCGCCGCCACGGGGATCAGCGAACCGATAATGCCGCTCTCCAGAACGGTGGCCTGCAGGGCCGCTTGAAAGGTGAGCCATTCCGAAACGAAGCCGTTGAACGGCGGCAGGGCCGAAATACTGATGCAGCCGATCAGGAAACAGGTGGCCGTGACCGGCATGCCGCGGATCAGTCCCCCCATCTTCTCCATGTTGTGTTCGTGGCTCTGCTGCAGAACGGCACCGGCGCCGAGAAAAAGCAGGCTCTTGAACAAGGCGTGATTCAGGCAGTGATAGAGGGCCGCCACCAGCCCGAGGGCCGCCAGGCCGGGCCGCCCGTGGCTGGCGAAGATCATCGAGAGACCGATCCCCATGTAAGCAATGCCGATGTTCTCCACGCTGCTGTAGGCCAGCAGACGCTTGAGATCGTTCTGCATAAGAGCGTAGAGCACGCCGAGAAGGGCCGAGCCGCTGCCGACAACGAGCACGAGCACCCCCCACTGCCAGTCGAAAGTGCCCAGCAGGTCGTAGGTGAAACGGATGAATCCGTAGACCGCCACCTTCAGCATCACCCCCGACATCATGGCGGAGATGTGGGACGGCGCTACGGGGTGGGCCTGGGGCAGCCAGACGTGCAGGGGGACCAGGCCGGCCTTCATGCCGAAGCCGACAAAAGCTAGCGCGAAGGCGATGCTCGCCCAGCCGCTGCTCAGCGGAGCCGCCGCCATGGTGGCGAAACTGAAGCCGTCGCCGAAGCCGGCCAGGACCCCGTAGCCGAGGAGGATGAAGAGGCCGCCGACCTGGGCCATGAGCAGGTAGATAAAGGCGGCGCTGCGGTTTTCAGCGTGCTGGTGCTGATAGGCGACCAGAAAGTAGCTCGCCACCGACATCAGCTCCCAGGCCACCATGAAGGAGAAGGCGTCGGCGGCGAGGATCACCAGGTACATGCCGGCGACGAACAGGCCGGTGAAAAATGTCAGTACCGGGAGCGGCTGCGGGCCCTCTTCGTGCTCACGAACGTAGGCCGGCCCGTAGCAGGCGACCAGCGCCGTCACCAAGCCGACGAGGAAGAGGAAGAAACCGGCCAGGGGGTCGAGCACCTGGTGGCTGTGCAGCCAGGGCAGGCCGATGGGCAGGACCTTTTGCGCGACCTGGCCGCTGCAGAGGGCCAGCCCCCCCGCCGCCGCCGCGGCAGCCCCGGAGAGGCCGAGGAGGAGGAAGGTCAGGGTCTTGGAGGCACCCGGCCGCCGGCCGAAGGGAAGGGGAGCCAGGGCCGAGAGCAGGGCGAAAAGGACGGCCAGTTGGGCGATCTGCAGAGGCATGGACAAACGTTCTCCAGGAAGGGTCCGCTTTTACGACAGGTCTAGCTTATTTTCATAAAGATCGCGATCGATACCCGCTGCAGGCGACGGTTATGACAGAGGAAATACGAAGGGGGTGCCATGCTTAGGGTCGAAGCCTCTCTTCGGCACGGCGCAGGACGGAGAAGATCGCCTCCCGGCCCTCCTGTTCGTCCAGGGCCCGCCGGACGTCCTTGTCTTTGAGGAGGAACCCGAGGAGCGAGAGGAGGTGCAGGTGTGCCCGGAGCGAGGGCGCGAGGACCGTCACCAGAATCCGGACCGGGCTGTCGTCAAGGGTGCTGAAATCGACCGGGTTTTCCAGAAAACAGATCGTTATCGTCGGCCGGGAAATGTGAAGCAGGACGGGGTTGTAGGGATGGGGGAGGGCGATTCCATCGCCGATTCCCGTCGAGGCGAGTTTCTCCCTGGCAATCAAGACCTGCCGGAGATAGTCCGGATCGATCTCGTCGGGAAGCCGCAGGTGCGCCACGACGTTCGCCAGGACCTCGTTGCGGGCCTGGCCTTCGATCCGGTAGAAAATCCCGCCGGCCTCCAGCGCTTCCGAAAGGTCGGGCAACGGCAGGGCGTCGGTTTCGGGCTCGGCGAAAGCCTCCTGAGAAACCCCCATCCGTCGCGAGGTCGCCCATTCAATGAGTTCGGCGCGATTGAAGCGGTAACTCTCGTGGACCTTGTAGGCAGGCACGATGTCCTGCTTGATCCAGCGGTAGACGGTCTTTTCGGAAACGGAGAGCAGCTTGGCCGCCTCTTTTACAGAAACGTTCATTTTTACCCTTTTTGTCAAAAGGCGTCAGTATTGGACATATTAGGACATGTGTTGACAATAGATCCACGGGTGGGGGGTTGTCAATGGTGAATTTTTTCAGGGAAGTTTCTGGAAATTCTCCTCCCCACCCCAGGACAAAAGTCGTATCATGGGGGTCGTGGGGTCCATGTCCGACCCTTTGAGAGTTCCTCTCTTCTTCCGGGGGCCCAATGAGCGAATCGATCCTGAATCACCCCGTCATCTCCGAGCGCTACTTCTTCCCCCGCCCTTCGCAGCTGGCCGATCCCTTCTGGGTCGACTGCGGCGACGCGCGGCTCGCCTGCTCCTACCACGAGATCGACCCGCAGGCCCGCACGGTCGTTCATTTCCACGGCAACGGCGAGATCGTCGAGGACTACCTCGGCGACTTCGTCTCCCTCGTCCACGGCATGGGCTGCAACCTGCTCCTGGCCGAGTTGCGCGGCTACGGGGCCTCCACGGGGCGGCCGGAGCTGGGGCGGATGCTCGACGACGTGGGGCCGACCCTGCGGTCCCTGGGGCAGCCCCCGGAGCGGCTGATCCTCTTCGGCCGCTCGGTGGGGTCGATCTTCGCTCTCCACGGCGTCTCCCTCTTTCCACAGGCGGCCGGCCTGATCCTTGAGAGCGGGGTGGCGGACGTCCTCGAGCGGCTCCTGCTGCGCCTCGACCCGGCCGAACTCGGGGTCTCCCCGGCGGAGCTGGAGGCGGCCGTGGCCGCCCGCCTCGACCATCGGGCCAAGCTCACGGGCTACCGCGGGCCGTCCCTGGTGATGCACACCCTCCACGACGGCCTGGTCGACGTCTCCCACGGCCGGCGACTTCACGAGTGGGCCGCCGGGCCCAAGACCCTGAAGATCTTTCCCCGGGGCAATCACAACGACATCATGTTCGTCAACGCCCGCGAGTACTTCGACGAGGTCGCCGCCTTTGTGGCGCAGCTTTAAGGCCGGCCGGGTATTCCATTGACACCCCGCCGGCCCTCTGCTAAAAAGAACGNACATTTCGACATTTGGGTGCCTGCCGGATCCATGGAGACGGCGGGAGAATAGGGAAGAGGGTGAGACTCCCTCGCTGCCCCGCAACTGTGTGTGGTGACGAAAGCCGGACGCGATGCCACTGTCCCGATGGGACGGGAAGGCCCGGCGACTAGGACGATCCACGAGCCAGGAGACCTGCCCGGGTGTGAAGAACGGACCTTTCGCGGGAGGGGTTCGGGCAGGTGGCACCACGATCGATACCGGCCCCGGACTCCCCCAGACGAGTCCGGGGTTTTTCGTTTTCGGGGTGCGCAAGATGGAACAGGGGCTGATACAGGTCTATACCGGCGAGGGCAAGGGGAAGACGACCGCGGCCGTCGGGCTGGCGGTGCGCGCCCTCGGCCAGGGCCTGCGGGTGCTCCTGGTGCGGTTTCTCAAGCCGGCCGAGCCGGCCAGCGGCGAGATTCTATTTCTCGAAGGGACGGCGGGACTCGAGATCCTCACTTCGGGGGTCGGCATTGTCGGCGCCCGGCCGCAGCGCGAGGAGGTGGAACGCAGCGTCCGCGAGACTTTCGAGTCGGCGCGGCGAAGGATCGCCGCCGGCACCTTCGACCTCGTCGTCTTCGACGAGATCAACAATGCCCTGCACCGGGACTATCTCCCCCTGGCCGAGGTCCTCGACCTGCTCGACGGCCGGCCGGCGGGGCTCGAGATCGTCCTGACCGGGCGCAACGCCCCGGCCGAAGTGATCGAGCGGGCCGCCCTGGTGACACGCATGGAAAAGGTCAGGCACCCCCTCGACCGCAGGATTCCGGCGCGCCGTGGAATCGAGTTCTGAGATGGCTCTGACCTACGTCACAGGCGGCGCCCGCTCGGGCAAGAGCGCCTACGCCCAGCGGCTCGCCGAAGGGCGCGGCGGAGACCTCCTCTACGTCGCCACCGCCGGGGTCCACGACGGCGAGATGGCCGAGCGGGTGACTCGGCACCGGCAGGCGCGGGGGAGTCGCTGGACGACCCTGGAGGAGCCCCTTGATCTGGCCGGGACCCTGCCTGCCGCCGCGGCGGGCAAGGGAGCGGTCCTGCTCGACTGCGCCACCCTGTGGCTGAGCAACCTTTTTTTCCACCACGGCGAGGACGCCGAAAAGGTTCTCGCCGACGTGGACCGCTTCGTCACCTCTCTGCCGGCGGTCGGTCCGCCCCTCTTTGTCGTCTCGGGGGAGCTGGGGATGGGGATCGTCCCGGAGAACCGCATGGCCCGGGCTTTTCGCGACCTGGCCGGGGAGGTCAACCAGAAACTGGCCGCCGCCGCCGACGAGGCCTGGCTGGTGGCATCAGGGCTGCCGCTGCGGCTGAAATAATTGCTACAATTAGAAAACGCCAGATGAATCAAGGGCAAATGCGTTCTTTCGCAAGCCGCAAAGAACATCCGGAACAAATGCTGAGTTTTAAGGGTTTTCCTTGGCGTCTTTGCGTCTTGAGTGAGCGCAGCGAACGGGCGTGAGGCCGGTTTTGACTTGATATATTGGACGATATGCAAAAGGTGAAGACATGTCCCGTATCGACCTGCAGACCGCAATAGATCAAATCCGCCCGGTGGATGAGCAGAGACTGGCCGAGATTCAGGCCCGCATCGACAGCCAGGCCAAGCCCTGCGGTTCCCTCGGGCGCCTGGAGGAGTTCGCCCGGCGCTACGTCGCCGTCACCGGCCGCGACGAGATAAGGCAGAAGGAGATCTACACCTTCGCCGGGGACCACGGGGTGACCGAGGAAGGGGTGAGTGCCTTCCCCCGACAGGTGACGCCGCAGATGGTCCTCAACTTCATCGATGGGGGTGCTTCGATCAACGCCCTGGCCCGCCACGCCGGCGCGAAGGTGGTCGTCGTCGATATGGGGGTCGATTACGACTTCGAGCCGGCCGAGGGGCTGCTGATCCGCAAGGTCGGCCGCATCACCGGCAACCTCGCTCGCGGCCCGGCGATGAGCCGGGAAGAGGCTGTGCGCTGCCTGGAGGCGGGGATCGAGATCGCCGCCGGGTGCCGGGAGCGGGGGGTCGACCTGGTCGGCACCGGGGACATGGGGATCGGCAACACCACGCCCTCTGCGGCCATCGCCGCCGTCTTTACCGGCCTGCCCGCAGCCGAGGTAACCTTCCGCGGGACGGGGATCGACGATGCCGCCCTGGCAAACAAGGTCCGGGTCATTGAGCGCGCTCTGGAGGCCAACGGGCCCGACCCGGCCGACCCGGTCGATGTGCTGGCCAAGGTTGGCGGCTTCGAGATCGGCGGCATCGCCGGGCTGGTCCTCGGCTGCGCCGCCTGCGGCATCCCGGTCGTGGTGGACGGCTTCATTTCCACCGCCGGAGCCCTGATCGCATCGGAGCTGCACCCCCACGTGCGCGATTATGTTTTCGCCGCCCACCGCTCGGTGGAGATCGGCCACGGGGCGATGCTCGCCCGGGTCGGCCAGGAGCCGATGCTCGACCTGCAGATGCGCCTCGGGGAGGGGACCGGCGGGGCCCTGGCCATGACCCTCGTGGAGGGCGCTCTGCGGATGCTGCGCGAGGTCAAGACCTTCGCCGACGCCGGGGTTTCCGAAGGGGAGGAGGCCTGAGATGCGCCGTGCCTGGGAGGACTTCCGCATCGCCGCCGCTTTTCTGACCATCTTTCCGACCGCTCGATCCCTGGAGATGACCTCCGAGCGCCTCGGCCGCTGCATGGGACTTTTCCCGGCGGTGGGCCTGGCCCTCGGCCTCGGCCTGGTGGGGGTCATGGGGTTTCTCGCCCCCCTGACCCCCAAGGCGGTCATGGACTCCCTGCTGGTGCTGGTCCTCATCGTGGCCACCGGCGCCCTGCACCTGGACGGCATCGCCGACCTCGTCGACGGCCTCGCCGGGGGCAAGGACCAGGAGGGGACCCTGCGCATCATGAAGGACAGCCGGGTCGGGGCGATGGGGGTGGTGGCCCTGGTGATGGTCATCTTTCTCAAATATCTTTTCCTCCACAATGTTCCCGGGGGCATCAAGGCGGCGGCGCTGATTTTTACCCCGGCGGCAGGTCGCTGGGCGCAGGTGGCGCTGGCCGCCACCTGTTCCTACGTGCGGCCCGAGGGGGGGACCGGCGGGGCCTTTGTCGACAACGTCGGGGCGCGGGAGCTTCTGCTGGGGAGCGTCACCCTGGCCCTGGCCGCTCTCGTTCTCTTCGGATGGCAGGGGGCCGTCCTCCTGCTGCTGCTCGGAGGGGCGGGCGCGGGCCTGGTCGCCTACTTCCGCCGCCGCCTCGGCGGGGTGACCGGCGACGTGCTCGGGGCGGCCACCGAGGTCGTCGAGGTCCTGACCCTGCTGTTGGTGACCATCCTGTACTGATGCCTGCGGCCGTGGGTTCTGACCGGGCAATGGATTACACTCTTTTCCGTTCCGAACTCACGGATCCAGGTTAGAGGTAAAAAGCGATGCAACGCACCCGGATATATCTCGTGCGCCACGGCCAGGTCGAGGGGCATGAGGAGAAGCGCTACAACGGCCAGGCCGACGTCGCCCTGACCGAACTCGGGCGGCGCCAGTACCGAGGGCTGAAGGAGAGGCTCGACGGCGAGTCGATCTCCGCCGTCTACAGCAGCGATCTTTCCCGTTGCCTGGAGGGGGCGCGGCCGCTGGCTGCGGGCCACGGCCTGGAACCCGTTCCGGAGCCCCGCTTGCGGGAGCTGCACATCGGCCGCTGGGAGGGGAAGACCTGGAAGGAGTTGCAGGCGGCCTATCCCGAGGAGTGGCAGGCCCGCCTCGACGACCTCGTTCACCATCGGGTGACGGGGGGCGAGAGCCTCCTCGAGATGGCGGAACGGGTGCGGCCGGCGGTGAAGGAGATCGTGACCCGCCATGTCGGGGAGGAGGTTCTGGTCGTCGCCCACGGCGGGGTCAACCGGGTGATCCTCCTCGACGCCATCGGCGCTCCCCTGGACAAGATGTTTCACATCGAGCAGGGCTTCGGCTGCCTGAACGTGATCGACTACTTCGCCGACGGCTACCGTACGGTGCAGTTGCTTAACGGCTAAGGCGGTAACGAGTAACGCGTGATGCGTGCGAACCCCTTGCCGCTTTAACCTGTCACTCGTCGCTTTGCCACGCCCTTGAAGGTTCTCCCATGGATTCCATTGTCGTCGCCGCCCCGGCCAGCGGCCAGGGCAAGACCACCGTCACCCTCGCCCTGATGGCCGCCCTGCGGCGGCGGGGCCTGGCGGTCGCGCCCTTCAAGGTCGGCCCCGATTTCATCGACCCGGGCCACCACGGCAGGGTCTGCGGCCGTCCCTCGCGCAACCTGGACGGCTGGATGTGCGGGGAGGAACGGGTCCGGCAGACCCACGTCCGGGGCTGCGCCGGGGCCGACCTGGCGGTGATCGAGGGGGTGATGGGCCTGTTCGACGGCGCCTCCGGCGACTCGGACGAGGGGAGCACCGCGGAGATCGCCCGCTGGCTGGGCGCCCCGGTCCTGCTGGTCGTCGACGCACGCTCCCAGGCGCGCAGCGCCGCCGCCCTTGTGCAGGGGTTCAGCACTTTCGACCCGAGGCTCGAATTCGCCGGGGTCGTCTTCAACCGGGTCGGCAGCCCACGCCACGAGGAGTTGCTGCGCGAGGCGATGGCTTCAAGCCCCGGCCTCCCCCCGGTCCTCGGCTGTCTCCCCCGGGATGAAGGGCTGGCCCTGCCCGAGCGCCACCTCGGGCTGGTGACCGCCGGGGACCATCCCCTCGACGACGCCTTCCTGGGGCGGCTGGCCGACTGGATAGAGGATCACGTCGATATCGAGAAATTTCTCGCCCGTCCCCAATCCCCCTGCCCGGAGGTGAGGGTGGCCGAAGGCCGGGTGAGGGGAAATCCGGGAGAGGTCCGCATCGCCGTGGCCCGGGACGAGGCTTTCTGCTTCTACTACCCGGAGAACCTCGAACTCCTCGAAGCGGCCGGGGCGCAGCTGGCCTTTTTCTCCCCCTTGCGGGACGAGTTTCTGCCGGCTGATATCGGCGGCCTCTACCTCGGCGGGGGATACCCGGAGTTGCACGCCGAAAGGATCGCCGCCAACCGCGGGCTCCTTCGACAGATCCGGGATGCGGCCGAAGGGGGCCTGCCGGTCTACGCCGAGTGCGGCGGTTTCATGCTCCTTGCCGAGGAGATCGACGGCCATCCCATGGCCGGGGTCTTCCCCGCCCGGGCGCGGATGCTGAAGCGACGCAGGGCCCTCGGTTACCGGGAGGTGACCCTGACCGCCGACGCTCCCCTCGGTCCGGCCGGGACGGCCGCGCGGGGGCACGAGTTTCATTACTCGGAGCTGGAGATGCCGGAGGCGGTGGAGCGAGCCTACCGCATGAGTCGCCGCGGCGGGGAGGACCTGGGCCCGGAGGGCTATCATCTCCGCAACGTGCTCGGCTCCTATGTCCACCTGCATTTCGGCAGCAATCCGCAGGTGGCCGCGAATTTCGTCGCTTTTTGCAGGGACAGGGCGGGGGCTTGACGCCGGGGACTGGCTCCCTGCGGGTGCCTGTCCCCGACCACTCGGGGTGCCTGTCCCCGAGAACTCAGCCGTTCCATGAAAACCGGCGGGTCGCGTCCCGCCAGACGCCGTACTTTTTGCAAGCCATCAAAAAGTAAGCAAAAAATGGCTTCCCCTGCGGGGGGCATGCCGTCGCGGCGGGTCGGCGGTCCTTGCGACCGTTGGTACGATGATGCCGGGCGGCGCTTCGCGGGGAGGGTGCTCGACCGTATATGCTGCTATTTTGCGATTCCCTGTCTCGATCGGCCATTCGAGCAGGTGTTGTTGGCTGAAAAGCAGAAGTCAGACCGTAAATCTATTCATTGAGCCATTGCGATAAGAAGCTGTTGACGTTAAGTCGCAGTTGATAATCCTCTCGAGACAGACAAAGGAACGGAACCCGTGAAGACCCAGATCGAATCCGCCCGCCAGGGCGTTGTCACCGAGCAGATGAAAACAGTCGCCGCCGCCGAGGGGGCAAGCCCCGAATTCGTGCGGCAGAGCGTGGCCGAGGGGAAGATCGTCATCCCCTGGAACCATAGCCGCAAGCCCAAGGCCGTCGGTATCGGCAAGGGCTTGAGTACCAAGGTCAACGCCTCCATCGGCACCTCCAGCGACATCGTCGATTACGACGCCGAGATCCGCAAGGCTCAGGCCGCCCAGAAGGCCGGGGCCGACACCCTCATGGAGCTCTCCGTCGGCGGCGATCTCGACCGGGTGCGCCGGGAGGTTATCGGCGCCGTCGATCTGCCGGTGGGGAACGTGCCGCTCTACCAGGCCTTCTGCGAGGCGGCGCGCAAGTACGGTGACCCGAACAAGCTCGACGAGGAGATGCTCTTCGACATCATCGAGCGGCAGTGCGCGGACGGCATGGCCTTCATGGCGGTCCACTGCGGCATCAATCTCTACACCGTCGAGCGGCTTCGCAAGCAGGGCTACCGCTACGGCGGCCTGGTCAGCAAGGGCGGGGTGTCGATGGTCGCCTGGATGATGGCCAACAAGCGGGAGAACCCCCTCTACGAGCAGTTCGACCGGGTCGTCTCGATCCTCAAGAAGTACGACACGGTCCTGTCTTTGGGCAACGGCCTGCGCGCCGGGGCGATCCACGACTCCCACGACCGGGCCATGGTCCAGGAGCTCCTCATCAACTGCGAGCTCGCCGAACTCGGCCAGGAGATGGGCTGCCAGATGCTGGTCGAAGGGCCGGGGCACATGCCCCTCGACGAGATCGAGACCAACATCCGCCTGCAGAAGCGCATGAGCAACGACGCTCCCTACTACATGCTCGGGCCCATCAGCACCGACGTGGTCCCCGGCTACGACCACATCTCGGCCGCCATCGGCTCCGCCCAGTCGAGCCGTTACGGCGCCGACCTGATCTGCTACATCACCCCGGCCGAGCACCTCGCCCTGCCGAACGAGCAGGACGTGGTCGAGGGGGTCAAGGCGGCCAAGGTCGCCGCCTATATCGGCGACATGAACAAGTACCCCGAACGCGGCCGCCAGCGCGACAAGGCGATGAGCAAGTGCCGCCGCGACCTCGACTGGAACAAGCAGTTCGAGCTGGCCCTCTTCCCCGAAGACGCCAAGGCCATTCGCGCCAGCCGGGTCCCCGAGGACGAGCAGACCTGCACGATGTGCGGCGACTTCTGCGCCTCGCGGGGGGCGGGGGAGCTTTTCAAGGGCGACCTGAAGGGGGATAAAATCTAGTAAGCAGTGACGGGTGACGGGGCGAGGCTTTCTGTTTTTAACTCGTTACCCGTTACTGATCACCAGTCACTGTCGTTAAACCATTTCCAGGTGCAGGAAAGGGGGTGCGACTCCCCCGCGGACCCGCCGCTGTGACGGGGGACCGAACCCTCAGCCGCTTTTCGAAGCGGGCCCACTGGACGGACGCCGAGCCGTTCGGGAAGGGGAGGGCTTTTCGGATTGATCCCGGAGCCAGAAAGCCTGCCTGGAAAGAGATTTCGGATCACTGATGGCAAAGGTGACCGGAGGGTGAAGGATGTCTGCGCCCCCGGTCTGCCTGCCGGGGTTTTTTTGTTCAGACAAGGAGTAAAAAGATGAAAACCGCAATTCTTCTCATGGGCCACGGGTCCCGTGTCGCCGAGGCCAACAACGCTCTCCACGCCGTCGCCGAGATGGTCAGCGCCGAGACCGGCTGCGAGATCGTCGAGGTCTCCTTCCGCGAGATGCACTCCCCCAACATCCAGAAGGGGATCGACGCCTGCGTGGCGCGGGGCGCCGGGCGCATCGTCCTCTACCCCTACTTCCTCTTCGCCGGGGCCCACGTCCTCGAGGACCTCCCCGCCGAGATGGAGGCGGCGACGAAGCGCTGCCCCGGGCTGGAGATGGTCCTCGGCAAGCCCCTCGGCGTCCACCCGAAGCTGGGGGAAATCGTCTGCGAGCGCATCGGCGAGACGGTCGCCGAGGCGGGGTGGGAGCTGGCGAGCGAAAGAGCGGCATCCTGAAGGGACGATTGCGATGAACCTGTCCGGTGTTATCCTTGATCCTCATGAGATTGAGAGCCGCAGCTTCGAGATCATCGACGCCGAAGTCGGGCCCCACGATTACGACCGGCGCCAGTGGCCGGTCGTGCGGCGGGTCATTCACACCACCGCCGACTTCGACTTCGCCGCCATCACCCGCTTCTCCGGCGGGGCTGTGGAGGCCGGGATCGAGGCCCTGCGGGGCGGGGCGAGAATCCTCTGCGACACCAACATGGTGCGCGCGGGGGTGAACAAGGCGTCGCTGGCCGCGCTCGGCGGCGAAATCGACTGCCACGTGGCCGACCCCGGGGTCGCCGCCGCGGCCCGCGCCGAAGGGATCACCCGCTCCATCGTCGCCACCCGCAAGGGGGTGGACGAGGGGTGCCGGGTCTTCCTGATCGGCAACGCCCCCACCGCCCTTTTCGAACTGTTGCGCCTGGCGGAGGCGGGGAGGGTCTCCCCGGCCCTCGTCGTCGGGGTGCCGGTCGGCTTCGTCGGCGCGGAGGAGTCCAAGGAGGCGCTGCTCGCCTCCGGCCTGCCTTTTATCACCTGCCGGGGCCGCAAGGGGGGCTCGGCGATCGCCGCCGCCATCCTCAACGCCCTGATGCTGTTGGCCAGAGAGGACTGAAGTGAAGCAAGCTAGACCTTGGGCCTTGACCCTTTTCCTGTCGATTTTGCTGCTTCCGCAAGCGGCATCGGCCATGCACATCTCCGAAGGGATCCTCCCGGTGGGGTGGGCGCTCTTCTGGTTCGCCGTCGCCGCCCCCTTCGTCGCCTGGGGGGTCCGCCAGATCACGCGGAAGAAGGAGGTCGACCCCTCCTACCTCCCCCTGCTGGGGATCTTCGGGGCGGCGGTCTTCGTCTTCAGCTGTTTTCCCATTCCCGTCCCGGTGGCCGGAAGCACCGCCCACCCGGCGGGGACCGGCATGAGCGCGATCTTTCTCGGTCCCTTCGCCAGCGTCGTGGTCGCCTTCATCTCCCTGCTGCTGCAGGCTCTGTTCCTGGCCCACGGCGGCTTGACGACCCTGGGCGGCAACACCTTCTCCATGGGGGTGATCGGATCCTTCGGAGGGTTCGCGGCTTTCTGGGCCGGCCGCAGGCTCGGGTGCGGGCTCTTCTGGAGCGGTTTTCTGGCCGGAGCGGCCGCCGACCTCCTGACCTACCTCGGCACCTCCTTCGAGATGGCCCTGGCCCTCCACGGAACCAGGCCCTTCCTGTCGGTGCTGGGGCAGATCTATCTCGCCTTTATGCCGACCCAGATCCCCCTCTCGATCCTCGAAGGGCTGGTGACCGGGGGGATGCTCGTCTACGTGCTGAAACATCGCCCCGACATATTGCGCAAGCTGGGGGTGGCGGCATGAGGCGCCTGGTCCTTCTCCCGCTCATTTTTTTCTGCCTTTATGGCGGTTTTGCCCGCGGCGAAGAGGAGAAGCCGAAGTGGCCCGGGGTGGACGAGACGGTGGTCGAGAAATACGCCGCCGAATTGGGGCGCGAGGCCCGGGATCCGTATATCAACACCGACCAGGGAGACCTGCTCCTCTTCGTTTTTGCTCTGGCCGGGGCGATCGGAGGCTTCGTCATGGGCTTTTATTGGCACAAGGTCTTCGTGGCCGGCAAGAAGGACCCGGAGAAGACCGGTTGATGGGAGGCGCCCACGGCTTCATCGATGCGGCAGGGGAGAACCGGCGCCTTCTGGTGGCCCTGGACGGCCGGGTCAAGCTGGCGCTGCTGATCGCGGCGCTGGGGGTGAACCTGACAGCGGGCGGGGTGCGCACCCCCCTGCTCCTTGCCGGCCTCGCCTTTCTGCTGGTGCGGCTGGCCGGGGTGCGGTCGGGGTCGTTTTTCAAGCGCATGGCCGTCCCCTTCACCCTGGCCTGCGTCGCCTTCGTGACCCAGCTCTTCTGGGTGCAGGAAGGGGGCGAGGTGCTGCGCTTCGTCCTCTTCGGCAAGGAGTTCGTCTTCTTCTCCGGAGGGGTACTGCGGGGCCTGGAGCTGGCCTCCCGGATCGTGGGAGGCATGGGGGTGCTTCTTTTCTTCTCTCTCTCCACCCCCCTGCCCGAGCTGATGCGGGCGGCGCGCTTCTTTCGCTGTCCGCCGGTCCTGGTGGAGCTGGCCCTGATCATGTACCGCTACATCTTCCTCCTTCTCGAGGAGGGGGGGCGGATCCGCGGCGCCCAGAAGGCCCGGCTCGGGTACACCGGCTTCAGGAACGCCCTGCGCTCGGGAGGCATCCTCGGCGGCATGCTGGTGCTGCGCACCTACGACCGGGCCGAGAACAGTTTTGCGGCCATGCGCTGCCGGGGTTATCGCGGCGCCCTGACCGCTATCGTCCCGGGGCACATGCAGGGGCGGGACTGGCTGGCTCTGGTCTTCGGTTCGTTCCTGCTGCTTGGTTTGTATCTGGCCAGGTAGGCGACAGGGAAGAGCGGCCACAGAGGTGACTTCCTGCTTTGTTTGGGTATTGACATCAGAGAGGCGCCATGTGTGCTTCCACGGTTCCGCGGCATAAAGAAGGGTTGAAACGTTTTGCTGAAGATCGAAAACCTGCACTACACCTACGAGGACGGCACCCCCGCCCTGAACGGCATCGATCTGGAGATCGGGCGGGGGGAGTTCCTTGCCGTGCTCGGCTCCAACGGCAGCGGCAAGACGACCCTGATCAAGCACCTCAACGGCCTGCTGCGCCCGACCCTGGGCCGGGTCCTCCTCGACGGCAAGCCGATCGAGCGGGTCGAGGACCGGGAGGTCTTCAGCCGCATCGGCATCGTTTTCCAGGACCCCAACGACCAGCTCTTCGCTTCCACCGTAGAGGAGGACGTGGCCTTCGGTCCGACCAACATGGGACTTCCCCCCGGGGAGGTCAAGGAGCGCGTCCACCGGGCCCTGCACATGGTCGGCATGCAGGATTTCGCCCGCAAGGCGGTCCACGCCCTCTCCCACGGTCAGAAGAAGCGCATCTGCGTGGCCGGCATCCTCGCTATGGAGCCCCAGGTCATCATCCTCGACGAGCCGACGGCGGGCCTCGACCCGATGGGGGTCCACTCCCTGATGCACCTGCTGGAGGACCTCAATAAGAAGCAGGGGATCACCATGATCATGGCGACCCACGTGGTCGACCTGGTCCCCCTGTTCATGAGCAAGATCGCCATCCTCAGTCGCGGCCAGATGCTGCGTTCCGGCACCCCGGAGGATGTTTTCGGCGACCCGGAGGCCATCGTGAAGGCCAAGCTGCACTTGCCCCTGGTGGCCGAACTGATGCACATCCTCAAGACCCGCGATCATGTGAAGCTGCACCACATCCCCCTGACCGTCGGCGAGGCGCGCCGGGAGATCCTGCGCCTCCTTTCGGTGCAGGACGTCGCCTCTCGGGTCTGAGATGGCCGGGGAGAACCTTCGCCACGGATTCACCACCGGCGCCTGCGCCGCCGCGGCGGCCCTGGGGGCCGCCCGCATGCTCCGCGATGGGCGGCCGGTGCGGAGCGTCGAGCTGTTCCTGCCTGCCGGCTTCAGCGCCACCTTTCCCCTGGGGGGGCAGGACTTCGACGGGACGCGGGCGAGTTGCTATGTGGTCAAGGACGCCGGGGACGACCCCGACGTCACCGACGGCGTCGAGGTCCATGCCGAGGTGGCATGGATTTCCCCCTCGCCCCGGCCCTCTCCCGCAGTGGGGGAGGGCGGCCCGGCAATCTCCATCGAGGCCGGGCGCGGCGTCGGTCGGGTGACCAAGCCCGGACTCGCCGTCGCCGTGGGCGAGCCGGCCATCAACCCGGTGCCCCGGAAGATGATCGCCGAGGCCGTCCGTTCGGTCTTTCACGACCTTCCCGCGGATCGGGTCCTGCGGGTGACGGTCTCCATCCCCGACGGGGAGGAGCGCGCCCGGCGAACTCTCAACGAGCGATTGGGGATTGTCGGAGGGCTTTCGATCCTCGGCACCACCGGGGTGGTCAAGCCGATTTCCCACAAGGCCTGGACCGATACGGTCGACGTGGCCATCGACGTGGCCCTTGCCGCCGGTTCCCCGGCGGTCGTCCTGTCCACCGGGCGCACCAGCGAGAAGTGTGCCCAGCAGGTCCTGGACCTGCCCGAGGAAGCCTGCGTCATGATGGGGGACCACGTCGGCTACGCTCTCGAGGCCTGCCATCGCAAGGGGGTGCCTCGAATCGTCCTGGCGGCCCAGTTCGCCAAGCTGGTCAAGATCGCCTGCGGTCACCCCCAGACCCACGTCCGCTTCTCCCGCCTCGACCTCTCCCGTCTGGCCGGCTGGGCCCGGGCCGGCGGCCTTGACGAGGGTCTGGCGAAAAAGCTAGAGTGGGCCAACACTGCCCGGGAGGTCTACGAGGCGTCCGGCGAATCGGCCCGCCTCGGGGACGAGGTGGCCGGGCACGCCCTGGAGAGGCTGAGCAACCTGGCCCCCGGGGCGGATATCGCAATTTTGCTGGTGGGATACGACGGAGGTGCCGCCGGCCGTTTCGGGCTCTGGCCCGCGTCCATGGAGAGGAAGGGAAAGCCATGAAAAGCGTCCACGTCATCGGAGCGGGGGTCGAAGGGCAGGAGGGCTTCAGCGGCCGGGCCCTGGAGCTGATCAAGCAGGCCGGGGTCCTCATGGGGGGCGAGCGCCAGCTCGAGCTTTTCCCCGACTTCGGCGGGGAGAAGGTGGCCATCGGCAACAACCTGGGCGAGGTGGTCGAGCGCCTGAAAAAGAGCGATCGGCGGGTCGTCATCCTCGCCTCGGGAGACCCGCTCTTCTTCGGCATCGGGCGCTATCTGCTGCGCAATCTGCCCGACGAGGATTTCGAGTTCGTCCCCAATGTCAGCTCCGTCCAGTACGCCTTCGCAAAGATCAAGGTCCCCTGGGACGACGCGGTCTCCGTCTCGGCCCATGGCCGGGGCCTCAAGGGCGCGGTGGACCGCATTGTCGCCAACGACAAGGTCGCGGTCCTTACCGACGAGCGCAACACCCCCGCCGCTATCGCCGCCGAACTGCTGGAGCGGGGCCGCTCCGGCTACGCCGCCTGGCTCTGCGAGAACCTGGGAGGGGACGACGAGCGGATCGTCGAGACCGACGTCAAGGGTCTGCTGGAGATCGCGGCGGCCCCCCTCAACGTCCTGATCCTGATCAAGGAATACGAGGCCGCCGGGGAGGGTTACGTGCCGGCCCTGGGCATCCCCGACGACGAGTTCGCCACCATCAAGAAGCTGATCACCAAGGAGGAGGTGCGGGCGGTGAGCCTGGCCAAGCTCCGCCTGTGCCACGACATGACCCTGTGGGACGTCGGCGCCGGCAGCGGCTCGGTCAGCATCGAGGCCGACCACCTGCTCCCCAACGGCCGCATCTTCGCCGTGGAGCGCAACGAGCAGTGCCTGGAGCACATCAAGGGGAACCTCAACAAGTTCAACGCCCGGCACGTGACCCTCGTCGAGGGCGAGGCCCCGGCCTGCCTGGAGACCCTTCCCGACCCGGACCGGGTCTTCATCGGCGGCTCGGGCGGCAACCTGTACGACATCCTCCAGGCGGTCGACGCCCGGCTCCCGGCCGACGGCCGGGTAGTTCTCAACGCCGTCACCCTCGATACCCTCACCGCCGCCAACGAGTTTTTCGACAACGCCGGCTACCAGGTGGAAGTGGCCACGGTCAATATCGCCCGCACCCGTCCGCTGACCGACTACAAGATGTTCGAGGCCTTCAACCCCGTCTTCGTGGTGACCGCGGTCAAGGAATAACGGCGAAGCTGGAAGCTATAAGCTATAAGCTATAAGCTGGAAGCTATAAGCTGGAAGCTTACGGCTAAGGATTTTATATGAACGCTCGTGTTGTTGCTGTCGGGGTCGGCCCCGGCGACCCCGAACTGATCACCCTCAAGGGGGTCCGGATGATCCGGGAGGCCGACGTTGTCGTGGCCCCGGTGGGGGACCGCTCGGACTCCTCCATCGCCCGGGCCATCGTCGAGGAGTTCGTCGACCCCGCGCGCCAGAAACTCGTCACCCAGGTCTATCCCATGAAGCGGGACCAGGCGGGGCTCGAGGAGAGCTGGGCCGCCTCGGCCCGGGAGGTGGCCGGTTTCGTCGCCGCGGGGAAAAACGTCGCCTTCGTCACCATCGGCGATCCCTTTCTCTACTCCACCTTCCTCTATCTCTACCGGCACCTGAAGGACGAGTTCCCCCGGATTCCCGTCGAGGTCGTCTCCGGGGTCTCCTCCATCAACGCCGCCTCGGCCCTTTCGGGGCTGCCCCTGGGGCTGAACGACGAGCGCCTCGCGGTCCTGCCGGCGACCTACGAAGAGGGCGGGCTGAGACGGGCCCTGGAGGACTTCGACACCGTCGTCCTGATGAAGGTGCACCGGGTCTTTCGGCGCATCCGCGACCTGCTGGCCGAACTCGGCCTGAAGGAAAAAGCTGTGTACGTCAAGCGGGTCGGGCTGGCCGGCGAGGCGGTCTTCTCCAACCTGGACGGGGTGGGTGAGGGGGACCTCGATTACCTGTCGATGGTGATTGTCAAAAAGTAGGTTTCCACGGGGCGTCCCCCATGCCCTCCGCCACGGCCTTCTCCAACGGCGGGAGCTAACAGCAAGGAACGGAATTGAACATGCAGGGTAAGGTCGTTTTCGTCGGGGCGGGCCCCGGCGACCCGGAGTTGATCACCGTCAAGGGGCTGAAAACCCTGCAGAGAGCGGACCTGGTGGTCTACGCCGGCTCCCTGGTGAACCGCGCCCTCCTCTCCGAGCTCAAGGCCGGGGCCGAGGCCCACGACAGCGCCCCCTTGAACCTCGACGAGGTGCTGAGCCTGATGGCCGAGGGGGTGGCTGCCGGCAAACGGGTGGTGCGCCTGCACACGGGGGACCCCTCGGTCTACGGGGCGATCCAGGAGCAGATGGAGGCCCTCGATGGCCTCGGCATCTCCTGCGAGGTCGTGCCGGGGGTGACGGCGGCCTTCGCGGCGGCGGCCAGCCTGAAGCAGGAGCTGACCCTGCCCGGCGTCTCCCAGACCGTCGTTCTGACCCGGATCGAGGGGCGCACCCCGGTGCCCGAGAAGGAGCGCCTCTGCCGCATCGCCGCCCTCGGGGCCACGACCTGCCTCTATCTCTCCGTCGACAAGCTGGAGAGGGTGGTCGAGGAATTCCTCGCCGGGGGGATGTTCACCGCCAAGACCCCGGCGGCGGTGGTCAGCCGGGCCAGCTGGGAGGACGAGCGGGTCGTCGAGGGGACCCTGGGTGACATCGCCGGCAAGGTGGCCGGGGCGGGGATCGTCCGCCAGGCCCTGATCATCGTCGGCGAAGTCCTCTCCGCCCGAACCGGCGGGGTCCCGGAGAAGTCGAAGCTCTACGATCCCGATTTCTGCCACGGTTTCCGGATCAGGACCTGAAAAACAGTTTCCTTATGAACATCGCCATCATTGCCATCACCCCCGGCGGGGCCGCCCTGGCCCGGCGCCTGGACGGGTCCCTCCCCGGCGCCGAGGTACACCTCCCGGAGCGCTTCCGGCAGGATGACCGTTGCCGGTACTTCCGGGAGCCGCTGGCGGAGGTGCTGCCGCGGCTCTTCGCCGAGGGCCGACCGTTGGTCTGCGTCATGGCGGCGGGGATCGCGGTGCGCCTTCTCGCCCCCCATCTGCAGGGGAAGTCGGTCGACCCGGCGGTGGTGGTCATGGACGAGAGGGGCGCCTTCGCCGTCAGCCTCCTCTCGGGGCACCTCGGCGGCGCCAACGCCCTCGCCCGGCAGCTGGCCGCCCTTTCCGGGGGGCAGGCGGTCGTGACGACCGCCACCGACGTCAACGGTCTTCCCGCCTGGGACGAGGTCGCCCGACAGGAGGGGATGACGATCGAGCCCCTGGCCGCCATCCGCACCCTCAACCGGCTGCTGCTGGAGGGGGGAAAGATCCTCCTGGCCGACGAAGGCGGCCTGCTCGGCTACCGGTACGAGGGGGTCGCCGGGGTCCGGCGAATCGCGACTGTCGAAGAGGCGCTTCGCGGGGACGCGGAGGGCAAGGTCCTCGTCACCCACCATCTCCGATCCGAAGGAGAGGGGGCGGATAACGTCCTCTTCCTGCGGCCGCGAAACCTGGCGGTGGGGATCGGCTGCAACCGGGGGACCAGCGCCGAAGAGATCGAAAAGACGGTCTTCTCCGAGCTGGAAAGAGCCGGCCTCTCGCCCCGCAGCATCGCCTGCCTCGCCACGGTCGAGGCCAAGAGGGATGAGGCGGGCCTCCTTCGCTTCGCCGAGGCCCACGGTCTGCCCCTCGCCTTCTATTCCGCCGAAGAGCTGAACCGGGTCGAGGCCCCGAGCGCCGACTCCCCCCACGCCCTGGCGGCCGTCGGCGCCCGAGGGGTCAGCGAGCCCGCCGCCATCCTCGCCTCCGGCGGCGGTCCGTTTCTGCTTCCGAAGGTGAAGAGGGGGAATGTGACCGTGGCGGTGGCGGAACGTCCGTGACGGGTGATCCGTAACCGGTGATCTGAAAACCGATCTTCCGCTCGTTCCTTCTCCCTGAGGGAGAAGGTGGCCGGAGGCCGGATGAGGGGGGATTGGTCCTCGTCAAGTCAGGAAATGACCGGCCGGCGGGACGGGATCTTTGCTGTGCCGGCCGGGTACGCAATCCTCGCCACGGAGCGGCGGCCCCAATAACCGGCTCAATGGTCGAAGCGGATGCTGAACCGCCGCGACGGAAATGCCCCCCGCAGGGGAAGCCATTTTTTGCTTCCTTTTTGTTGGCTCGGACAAAAAGGAAGGCGTCCGGCGGGACGCGACCCGCCGCTTTTCAGGGTGTTGGCTCGCCGTTCACCAGGTGCCTCACCCCGTCTCCGACGCACTAGGACACCAAACCCCGGGCGCAGCGCGCAACGATACTCAAGACAGGTTCTCCCATCCCATGAAAAACAAACTCTACGTCGTCGGCATCGGCCCCGGCGGCCCCGAACATATCACTCCCGCCGCCTCAAAGGCCATCGAAGCCTCCGACGCGGTCGTCGGCTACCGCACCTACGTCGACCTGATCGCCCCCCTGCTGGAGGGCAAGGAGGTCCACGCCAGCGGCATGAAGCAGGAGGTGGCCCGCTGCCGCCAGGCGATCGAGCTGGCCGCCGGGGGGAGGACCGTGGCCCTCGTCTCCTCCGGGGACGCCGGCATCTACGGCATGGCCGGCCTGGTCCTGGAACTCCTCGGCAACGCCCTCGTGGAGGTGGAGATCGTCCCCGGCGTCTCCGCTGTGCAGGCCGCCGCCGCCCGCCTCGGGGCGCCGCTGATGCACGACTTCGCCGTCGTCTCCCTCTCCGATCTTCTCACCCCCTGGGCCCTCATCCGCCGCCGGCTGATCGCCGCGGCCTCCGCCGATTTCGTGGTCGCTCTCTACAACCCCCGGAGCCGGGGGCGGGTCACCCAGCTCGAGGAGGCCCGGCAGATCCTCCTGCGCTCCCGTTCCCCCGAGACCCCGGTTGGGATCGTCCGCAACGCCTGCCGGCCCGGGGAGTCCGTCGTCGTCACCGACCTGGCGGGCCTTCCGGAGCAGGAGGTTGACATGTTCTCCATCGTCATCGTCGGCAACGCCTCCACCGGCGTCGACGGCTTCGGGAGGATGGTGACGCCGCGCGGCTATGCCGGGAAATACGGAGTTCAAGGAAAAAGGTTAAAGGACCAGGGGAAATCGGAGGACCTCGAGCCCCGAGCCTCGTCACCCGTCCCTGCGTCCCCCCGGGCCCTCTTCGTCGGCGGCACCGGCTCGGACGTCGGCAAGAGCGTTCTCGCCGCAGGGTTCTGCCGGATCCTTTGCCGGCGGGGGCTGTCTGTCGCCCCCTTCAAGGCGCAGAACATGGCCCTCAACTCGGCGGTGACCCCCGAGGGGGGAGAGATCGGCCGGGCCCAGGCCCTCCAGGCCGCGGCCTGCGGCATCGCCCCTCACACCGACATGAACCCGGTGCTCCTCAAGCCCAACTCGGAGACCGGCTCCCAGGTGGTCGTCCAGGGACGCCCGGTGGGGAACATGACCGTCGCTGAGTACCACGCCTACAAGGAGACCGCCTGGACGCGGGTGGAGGAATCCTACGGGCGCCTGGCCTCCGCCCACGACATGGTCGTCCTGGAGGGGGCCGGAAGCATCGCCGAGATCAACCTGCGGGCCCACGACATCGTCAACCTCCGGGCCGCGGAGATGGCCGAAGCGCCGGTTCTGTTGGTGGCCGACATCGATCGGGGCGGGGTCTTCGCCGCCGTCGTCGGCACCCTCGAACTGCTCTCTCCCGCCGAGCGGAAGCTGGTCGCCGGGGTGGTGATCAACAAGTTCCGCGGCGACCCCTCCCTGCTGACGCCCGGCATCGAAGAGGTGGAGGCCCGCACCGGGGTGCCGGTGCTGGGGGTCGTTCCGTGGCTCGACCTGCACCTGCCCGAGGAGGACTCCCTCGGCCTGGCCCGCAAGGGAAAGGCCGCCGGGAAGGGACAGCTGCGCATCGGCGTGGTGCGCCTGCCCCGGATCTCCAACTACACCGACTTCGACCCCCTCGAACACGAAGCCGATGTGGAACTGGCCTACCTCGATGATCCGGCCGGGGTGGCGGGCCTCGACCTGCTGATTCTCCCCGGGACCAAAAGCACCCTGCCCGATCTGGAGTTCCTGCGCCGGAGCGGCTTCGCGAAGGCCATCGGCGACTACCACGCCGCGGGGGGGCGGGTCGCCGGGATCTGCGGCGGCTACCAGATGCTCGGGCGCCGGGTCGCCGATCCCCAGGGGGTGGAATCGAGCCTCGCCGGGGCCGAGGGGCTCGGCCTGCTCGACGTCGAGACCGTGCTCTGCCCGGCCAAGCAGACCCGCCAGGCGGCGGGGGCGTTTCTGCCCGCGGCCGGTGCGGCGGGGCTGGCCGGGAAGGCGACCGGCTACGAGATCCACATGGGGGAGACCGCTCGCGGGCCCTCATCCCGGCCCCTGCTGAGCCTGACCGAGGGGGAGGACGGGGCCGTCTCCGGCGACGGGCGGGTCTGGGGAACCTACCTGCATGGCCTGTTCGACGATCCCGCCCTCCGCAGGGCCCTGCTCGACGCTCTGCGCTCCCGGCGCGGCCTCGGGCCCGGTGAAGCCGACCAGGGCCCCGCCATCGAGGAGGAACTCGACCGCTTGGCCGACCACCTGGAGCGTCACCTCGACCTGGAACCGCTGCTGGGAAAGATCGGCCGACAGCGGGTTGACGTGGCCTGATGGGCGGCCTGATCCTCTGCGCCTTCGCCCTCGACCTGCTGCTGGGGGACCCGCGCGGTCTGCCCCACCCGGTTGTCTTTATCGGTCGGCTTATCGGGCGTCTGGAGGGCCTGCTGACGGGGCTGGTCGCGAACCGGCGAGTGGCGGGCGTTCTGCTCGCAGGCTTGACCCTGGCGGTCACCGGACTCGTTACCCTCGCCCTGCTGCGGCTGGCCGGGGCGATCCACCCCCTTCTCGGCTGGCTGGCCGCACTGTGGGCGGCCTACACGACCCTTGCCCTGCGGTCCCTCCACCGGGAGAGCCGGGAGGTGGTGGCCCTGGTGGAGGACGGAAGGCTGGAGGATGCGCGCCGCGCCCTCTCCTTGATCGTCGGGCGGGACACCGCAGCCCTGGACGAGGAGGGGATCCTGCGGGCCTGTATCGAGACGGTGGCGGAGAACGCTTCGGACGGGGTTGTGGCCCCCCTTTTCTACCTCTTTCTCGGCGGGCCGGTGTTGGCGATGCTCTACAAGGCCGCCAATACCCTGGACTCCATGGTGGGGTACAAGAACGACCGCTACCGGGAACTGGGATGGGCCTCGGCCCGCCTCGACGACCTGCTCAACCTGCTTCCCGCCCGGCTGACCGGGCTGCTGGTGGTCCTGGCCGCCTTTCCCCTGGGACTCGACGGTCGGGAGGCCCTGCGCATCATGCGGCGCGACGCGGCCAAGCACAAAAGCCCCAACGCCGGTTACCCGGAGGCCGCCGCCGCGGGGGCCCTCGGGGTGAGGCTGGGCGGGCCGGCGGTCTATTTCGGCCAAACCGTGGAAAAGGCCTCTCTGGGCGACGGGGCCGGGCCGGTTACCGCCGGGAGCTACCGGGCTATGATCCGGATCCTCTACCTGGCTTCAAGCCTCGCTCTGGGACTGGGGCTGCTGCTGACGGGACTATGGCGATGACAGACGGACAGCATGGCGGAGGGGTGCTGAGGGCCGCCCGGGAACTGGGCCGGCCGGTGGCGGAACTGTTCGATTTTTCGGCCAGCATCAACCCCCTGGGGACGCCGGTCGGGGCGCTGCAGGCCGCGCGGGAGGCCCTCGACCTGGCCGGGCACTACCCCGAGATCGCCGCCGCCTCCCTCGGCGCCGCCCTCGCGGCCCATCACCGCCTGCCAGAAAGGTGCGTCCTGCCCGGCAACGGCTCGACGGAGCTCCTCTACCTGCTGCCCCGGGTCTTGCGCCCCCGCCGGGCTCTCGTCGTGGTTCCCGCTTTCAGCGAATACGGGCGCAGCCTGCACTCGGCCGGAACCGCCCTGGACGCCTTCGCCCTGCGGCCGGAGGACGACTTCCGCCTCGACCCCGAAGCTCTCCTGGAGTCCCTGCATCCCGATACGGACCTCGTCCTCCTCGCCAACCCGGCCAACCCCACGGGCGTCGGCATCGGTCCTGAGGTCCTGGAGGAACTCGCCCGCCGCCTGCGCGGCCGGGCCCTGCTGGCGGTGGACGAGGCCTTTGTCGATTTCTGCCCCGCCCTGTCGGTGATCGGCCGCGTTCCCGTCCTCGACAACCTCTGGGTCTTCCGCTCCCTGACCAAGTTCTACGCTCTCGCCGGGCTGCGGGCCGGGTACCTGGCCGGCCCCGCCGGGGGCGTCGCCCGCCTCGCCGCGGCCAAGGAGCCCTGGACCCTGTCGACCCCGGCCCTGGAGGCGGCCAAGGCCTGCCTGGCCGAGAACGATTTCCGGCGCCGCACCCTGGAGGCGATCCCGCCCCTGCGCCGCGCCCTGGCGGAGGGCCTGGAAGAGTTGGGGATGACCGTCTTTGCCGGGCAGGCCAACTACCTGCTGGCCCGCCTGGAGGAACGGATGCCGGGCGCCGCCGAAATCGCCGCGGCGTTGCGGCCGATCGGCATTCTGATCCGGGACTGCGCCAACTTCCCCCCCCTCGACGGGCGCTACCTGCGGGTGGCGGTTCGCGGCGAGAGGGAGAATCTTCGCCTGTTAGAGGCTCTGACGGAGGTGCTGAAATGAGCCGCTTCAAGGTCGGACTGGCCCTGGGGGGCGGCGCGGCCCGCGCCCTGGCCCACATCGGCATCCTGGAGGCTCTGGAGGAAGCCCGCATCCCCGTGGACTTCATCGTCGGCACCAGCATGGGGGCGGTCATCGGGGCCATCTACGCCGCCAATCCCGATGTGGGGGCGCTCAAGGAGAGGGTCGCCGGCTATCTGGACAGCGAGGAGTTTGGCCGCTCCAAGTTCGCATTCATGAAGGAGAAGGACGCCGTCGAGGGGGACGGCCTCTTCTTCAAGTTCTCCCAGTTCGCCCGCAAGGGGGTCTTCTATACGGGGATCATGACCCGCCGGGGGTTCATCCCCGAGGAGACCTCGGACCGTCACTACGCCCTGCTGGTGGACGACATCCCCATCGAGGAGGCCCGGATCCCCTTCTGCGCCACCTCGGTCGATCTTGTCTCCGGGGAGGAATACCTGCTCAAGCGGGGAAGCATGCGCCGCGCGGTGGCGGCTTCCTGCGCCATCCCCGGTATTCTCGAGCCGGTGACGCTGGACGGCCGGATGCTGGTGGACGGCGGTTGGCTCAACGCCGTTCCCGTGGCGCCGGCCCGCGAGATGGGGGCGAAATTCGTCATCGCCGTCGACACGAGTCGGGACATCGGGGAGCCGGAGCCCCTGGACAACGGCCTCGACATCGTTTTTCGCTCCGACTCCATCACCCGCTACGCCCTGGCCAATTGCCAGGTGGGGCATGCCGACATCGTCCTGGCGCCCGGCACGGGCGGCATCCACTGGGCCGACTTTTCCCAGGCCGAGGCGTCGATCGCCAGCGGTCGCGAAGAGGTGCGGGCCCGCGCCGGGGAGATCAAGCGCGCCATCCGCAAAAGACGCCTGCGCTCCCTCCTCGGGGGCAGGGCGAATCGCTAAACGACCGACGAGAAAGGGCAGACCATGTCCATCTGGTATCGCGACTATTCCCTTGACGAGCTGAGAATAATGTCGGAGGGCAACATGCTCGAGCACCTCGCCATCGAGTTCACCGAGATCGGGGAGGACTGCCTCACCGCCCGGATGCCGGTCGACCGCAGGACGAAACAGCCGGCCGGACTCCTGCACGGTGGCGCCTCGGTGGTCCTCGCCGAGACCCTCGGAAGCGTCGCCGCCAACCTCTGCATCGACCCCGAGGAGAAGTACTGCGTCGGCCAGGAGGTCAACGCCAACCATCTGCGGCCGGTCAGTAGCGGTTTCGTGACCTGGGTCGCCCGGCCCCTGCAGATCGGCCGCTCGGCCCAGGTGTGGGAGATCCGGATTCACGACGAGCGCGACAAGCTGGTCTGTGTTTCCCGCCTGACCATGGCGGTGCTGGCAGGGAAGGCGAAGCCGCTGGCTCTGCGGGGGTAGGCCGGATTCCGATCGCAGGAAAAGGCCGTAATCCATTTAAAAACGTTTCGCTCCGGAATTCGGCCCGGGGCCAGGTCGGAGGACATCCGGAGCACCGGATGTCCTCTTTTTTGTCTCCTCAGAGAGTTTCGGAGGGCGGCGAAAGGGGGGATGGGTCGTCCCTGGTTTACTCCAGAACACCTTTTTTGATTCCTTTGCGGCTTTGCGTCTTGAGTGATGAAATGGTCTCCCCTCGCTACCTACTTCGGCGTCGATGCGCCATGATGGAGAGAGAGAAACTTTCCATCAACGAGGAGCGANAGGAGACCAAGATGAATATTACCACCGTCGGTTTGGACCTGGCAAAAAACGTCTTTCACGTCGTCTGCTTCAACAAGCGGTTCAAAGAGGTCAAAAAACGCATGCTCCGGCGCAGTCAGGTTCTTCAATTCTTTGCCCAGTTGCCATCTTGCCGGATCGGCATGGAGGCTTGTGCCAGCTCCCATTACTGGGGACGAGAGTTGCGTACCCTGGGCCATGAGGTGAAGTTGATACCTCCCCAATACGTAAAACCCTATCTGCGGGGAAACAAGAACGACTATAACGACTCTCGTGCTATTGCCGAGGCCCTGACTCGGCCAGACATGCCATTTGTGGCGATCAAAACAGTGGAAGAGCAGGACATGCAGGCTCTTCACCGGATGCGATCCAAGTGCGTGAAAGAACGGACAGCGCTCAGCAACTCCACCCGCGGGTTACTTGGTGAATACGGCATTGTCTTGCCCAAAGGGCTCGCTGCCTTGCGCAGGGCCATCCCGGAGATCCTGGAGGATGCGGAGAACGGATTGAGCGATCGTTTCCGGAACCTGCTGGCACGGCGCTATGAACAACTTGCAGAAATCGAAGGCCATATCGCTTTCTACACGGCCGAACTCGAGCTCTTGGGTCGGCAGGATGATGCTTGTCAGCGGCTGCAGACCGTTCCAGGTTTTGGACCGATCGTGTCCAGCGCCTTCCGCAGCGCCATCGGCGATGGCCGAACCTATGCCCGGGGACGAGATGTCGCGGCGTCTCTGGGCCTAGTTCCACGCCAGCACAGCAGTGGCGGCAAGAACAACCTGCTTGGCATCAGCAAACGGGGCGACAAGTATCTGCGCACCTTACTGGTCCATGGTGCCCGATCTGTGGTCACACAGGCCGCGGGGAGGGATGACCCCTTGAGTCGATGGATCAACCGCCTCCGTGAAGACCGGGGTTGGAACAAGGCCGTCGTGGCTTTGGCCAACAAAATGGCGCGCATCGGCTGGGCCGTCTTGCGACACAACACCCATTATCAACCTGGCTCAGTGCAAACGGCTCGCTAACTTCAACCCGCAACAAACAGGGAGTTTCCCACCAGAAATTGCGAAGGCTCTGTGGCAAGCAATTACAACACAGGTCAGACCGGCGTATCGAAAACCTGGCTCGCTCGCAGGTCGGAAGAGACCGTTTGAGTGATAAGGACGATACGCGCGAAAATCATTGAGGCCCGAGAGATTGAGTTCTCTCACAGAGAGGCCGGATATACGGCAGCAATCCTGTCCCTGTCATTCAGTTCACAAGCCCTTGCAAAGCGGGGGGAGACCATATA
>NZ_PKUB01000035.1 GCF_002868845.1 Desulfuromonas sp. | reverse complement strand
AACGCCCGACTCGCGGCCCTGGTGACAGGCCATGCAGATGTTGCTGTCGTCGCCCAGGCTCTGGGTGGCCCCGGAGGGGAACTCCACGTCGAACAGGGGATCGCCGGCCACCGCCACGTCGTAGCGGGTGCTGGCGTCGGCGGCCAGAGAGGGTGCCGTGCCGTTAACGTGGCAGACTCCACAGGAGACGACCTGCCCCAGCGGGGCCGCTTCATCGACGCTGCCGTCCTCGGCGAAATCGATATAACCGTCCTGGCTGTGGCACTTGGCGCAGCTGGTCGAAATGTCGCCGTCCTCGTTCCAGTGGTTGAAGGCATTGTCGTCCTTGCCCTCGGGAATGGCGTAAGAGGCATGGCCGGAGGTGAGCCACTGGCCGAAGACCAGGTTGGTCGGAGTCTCACCGAACTTGGCGTAGTAGGCGGCCTGAAGGGCTGTCAACTCCTCGTCGCTGCTGGCGCTGTGGCAATCGGCGTTGCAGGAGTTGGGCACGCCCGCCGAGGGAGCCGTGGACAGGGAGGCCGAAGGCTGGATGATGCCGAAGACGTGGGAGCGGATGTCGTAGCTGAGGCCCGTCTTGGCTGTCAGAGGCATGTGGCACTCGACGCAGTTGCTCGCCCCGTCATTGTCCCCGCCGCTGCCGTCCTGGTTGGTCGGGTCGTAATAGTGCTGGCTGTGGGCCGAGACGGCCTCCTTGATCGTCGCCACCTCGTTGTTGAACTGGCCGTTGAGGCTGACGTTGGCGATCTCTTCGGCGGTCAGGCCGAAGTCGGCATAGTGACAGGAGAGGCAGAGGGTGTTGTCCTCGTTGGCGGTCGAAATGGTCACCCCGCTCGCCTCATCGACATAGGACGTAACGATCTGGTTGCCTGCCGGGGCCCGGTTGTCGTGAGCGGTGTGGCAGTTGAAACAGCGGACCACGGCATGGGGGCTGTTGATCATGTCGATCCACTGCTGATGGTGCCTCCTGGATGTCACGAAGTTGCCGCCCGAGGGCTCGCCCCCCCAGTACTGACCGTTGAACTGCCCCGCATCGAGGCCGGAACCGGTCGCAGCGGCAGATCCCGCATCCCAGACGTAGTACTGAGCCAGGGTCGCACCGGGAAGGCCTTCGGGGAAGGTCACAACCTCGCCGCCAGGCCCGGCCTTTGCCGGGAAGGGGGTCCTCGCCGGGCTGTCAGCGCTCGCCTCGGCAAGGAAATCGGTAAAGGTGTCGAAGGACTGGCCCCGGATATGGCACTGACCACAGACCATGTTGGCCTCGGCCACGGTCAGGTCGGCCGGGTCGACGATGTCAGCCGGGTCCTGGGTCTTGACGTGGATGCTCCCCGGGCCGTGACAGCCCTCGCAACCGATGTTGATTTCGTCGAGGTTGCCGTCGCCGTCGAAGTCGACGGTGCCGTTGGGGTCGGCGGAGGAGAGGGTGGAGACAGTCGGCGTGTCGGCCTCGTCGATCGCCCCGAGGGAGAGTTTGATCCCCCGGTTAATGGTGTCGGCGTAGAACTCGCCGCCTTTTTCCTGCTGCGGGGAGAAATCCAGGGGCTCCCTGAGCACCAACTTGTGCAGGGTCAGGCCCCAGTTCTCGTACCCGCCGTGACAGGAGAGGCAGGCGCTGGAGCCGACGTAGGTGCGCGCCCCTTCCGCATCGCCGTAGTCCACTGAAAGGTTGCCGGGATCGGCCGCCTCCTGGCCTATGGCGTTGCGGGCGAGGGTGTAGCCGGTGAAGTGACAGCCGGCACAGTTCCCGTCAAAGGCATGGTTGTTAGCCGGCGTGGTCAGGGAGTCGGAACCGAGATTCCACCACCTTTCGCCGTGGTAGTTCACCCACTTCTTGTCCAGACCGCCGGTCGGCGCGGAGCGCACGTCATACTTGTCGTTGAACTGAAGTGGCGAGATGTGCTTGCTGGGGGTGTTCGGCAGGGTGACTACGAAGCGCTGCTTGTAGTTGGCCTCGCAGCCGTAGGTAAAGAAGACGGGATAGGTAGCCGTATCAGAGGGGTCAAGGAGGTTCTGGAGCTTGAGGTCGTAGGAATCCCCCTCCACGATCACTGCGGAGAACTTCTTGTCGAAGCCGTCAGCACTGGCCGGCAGAGCATCGATGGCTGTTGCGCCGAAACCGAGCTCGTAGTGGGTCTTCCACCCGCCTTCGCCGTCAGTGTAGTAGGCGACCACTTCGGCCAACGCCGGGTTGGGAACGATCCCGGCACCGGGTCCTGCCGGGCCGGGCTCACCGGGCTCACCCTGCTCACCCTGGGGACCCGTAGGCCCCTGGGCGCCGGGCGCTCCATCGCTCCCGTCGTCCCCTTCGCAGCCGAACAGCCCAAGGGCCAGTACCATGAAGGTCAACAGTAACATCCTGGGAAACTTCTTAAAGATCTGCATCATTTTCTCCCTTTCGGTTGGCAGTCGTTGTTGCCTGAAGCAAAAACCTCCTTCGAAAATCCCTTTCCTTTCGGAAGACATCCCCTGCTCTCCCTCACCTCCAATCTGTAAAAGTTTCTATTTCCTGCATAAGGGTCGCCTCTCAGGGAGGCAAGAAACACCTAATTTTCTTGAAAAACCACTCTAAAATGGATATCAGCAGAAGAGATTTTGTCAATGTGAACAGTTAAATAAATATTCTCTGCTCAAAAGACGCCGAGGGGGAGGATGCGGCCGACCGGGCGGGCCCTTTAATACGGGAGAATGGAGGTGGGAGGGGAAAAGAGAGGGGGCCCGTGCGGGCCCCCTCGGTGTGTCGCTAGTCCCAGTCCCGGGTCTGTCCGGGATGGCAGACGGTCAATCCGGGAGGCGCGGGCGAGGGGATGAAGCACGATTCGCCGTTGTAGTTCATATTTATGTTTATGGTGTCGGCCGGGTCCTGCTCGAAAGCCGGCGTGTCCAGCCCGCTGAAATGGTTGGGCACCGGTGGCGTCGGCTCGGCCAGTCGGGCCGGATCGTGGCAGGTGGCGCAGACGACGAAGGGGACATGGAAGTCGTGCTCCCCCGATTCGAAGCTGTTGGGCTCTGCGTCGCCGAAGGCATGGCACGCTTCGCATTCGGCATCGACCTCGAGGGCGCCATCCAGCCAGGCAGGGGTGGCCTGGCCACCGTGGCAGCTGAGGCCGGCGCAACTGCCGCTGCCGGCGGAATAGGTCGCCGGACCGGCGTTGGCGTCGTAGGTCGCGGGGAAGGCGACGTCCGCAGGCTCGAACTCGTCATAGTGGTCGACGCTGCCGGTCCCGGCCCCCTGGTGACAGGTGTCGCAGACCCCCGTGACCCCCACCAGGGCGTCGTGCCCGGCGTGGGCACCCTCCCGGTTGGGGCCGACGTCCCCCGCCGGGGCGAGGCTGTCGGGCGGCGCATTGTGACAGGAGGCGCAGTCCCCCACGACGAGGGGGTCGCCGGCCGTGTGGCAGTCGGCGCAGGCCGGCTCGATGCCGAGCTCGACGTGGCAACCCAGACAGGGGTCGGAATTGGTCCGGGCGGCCTCGACGTGGCCGCTGGGCAACAGCCAGGCGTCCCCCACGGGATGGGGGACCCCGCCCTGGCCCGGCCCGTCTGGATGGCAGCCGACGGTGGTGCCGTCCTCGCGGGTGTAGTTGGCGGAGAAACAGCTCGGATTATCGAACTCCCCCCCGGTGTCGGGCCCGTCGGTCTTGTGGCACAGGGCGCAGCTGCCCGGGTCCTGGAAGGCCGCAGCCGGGTGCGCCGCAAGCCATCCGTCGGGGTGGGCCTGGCTCACCAGCGGGGCGCTCGAATTCCCGTCGGAACACCCGCTGCAAAGGGTCCCGAGAATCACCAGTAGCAGTGGTACTGTTCGTCTAAGCATGATCGATCCCTCCTTGCTGGGGCAAATGCCTAGCCATGGCAGGAAACGCAGGTTCGGGACGACTTGGGATTGCCGTTGCAGCGGAAACAGGAGGTGGGGTCAATCCGCCCGTCGATCCGGTGACGGGAGAGGTAATCGCCGCGGTGGGGCATGCGACGGAAGTTCCCCGTCTGGTCCTTCAGGGAAGGCTTCAGCTCGACCCGGGTGGCATGGCAGTCGTTGCAGAAACTGGTAGAGTGGCACAGGTTGCAGGTTCGCTCCCCCTGGTAGGCCGCCTGACGGTGGTTATCGGCCCAGAGGACCGTGTGGTTGAACCGCCCGTAAGGGACCCGCTCTCCCCGGGCCTCATGGCACTCGGTGCAGACCGGCCGACCTTCCTCCATTTCCACCGGATGGCGTGCCGGAAATTCATGCCCCCCCTGCAGCTTGGCGCAGGCCGCGAGCAGGCCGAGGCCAAGAGGCAGAATCGTCACCAACAGCAAAATTCGTTTCAACATTGCATAACTCCCAATGAAAAGGATCGCTCGATCCGCTATCGGTCAAAGGCATATTTCGCCAGCACCATGCCCCGTAGGTCCTCCTCGAGGTAGGGGTCGGCGCTGTAGTCCCCGGACACCCTGATCTCCAGGGCATCGGAAAGGAACCGGCTGCCGGCGCCCAGGGAGAGGAACAGGGAAGCGTCCTCGCCGTAGATTTCCTCGTCGTAGAAGACGTAGACGATATCGCCGGTGACGAACCCCGAGCTCAGCACCTGCGGCGGCCGGTCCCAGTAGAAATAGGCCCGGGTGAGCAGGTAGTCGTTCGCCTTGTCGTCCCCCTCCATGAAGCCGAATTCGCCGCCGAACTCAGGCAGGTCCTCCCCGCGCCACGTTGCCGTGCCGGCATAGTAGCGGGAGGAGTCTCCCCGCAGGTCGTAATCGTAGAATTTCACCTTGGCGCCCAGGTCCCAGTCCTCAGCGCCGAACCAGAGGAGGTCCCCGCCGTAGACCCTCAGCTGTTCCTCGGTTCCGGCCAGAAACCGGAAGGGCTGGGCACTGTTGGCCCCCTCCGTGAAGTAGTGGTCGTATTCGAAGACCTCGAGGTAGGGCCGCAGGTGGAAGTCCATCACCGGAATGGCCAGCTGGTAGAAGTGCTCCCCCCACCCCTCCGTGTCGAGGTTGCGGGAGGAGTAGCCGTACAGGTCGATCCCCATCGGCAGCGCCAGGGAGAGATCGACGCCGAGAGACTCCTCGGCCTGCTCGTCGTCGTTGTCCACACTCTTGTAGGACAGGCCGACGTTGTAGTGGGTGCCGAGATGGTGGGCGAGCCGCCCCCCCCAGATACTGTCGCCGCTGCGCCCGTTTTCCGAGTCGAGGGCCACGGGCTGGCCGCCGTATGCGGAGACGGAGAAATACGGGGTCAGGTCGCCGTCCAGCCGCAACCCGTCGATGGCCTCGTCGGCCACCCCCTCGAAGACATACTGGCGGCCGAGGCGCAGGCCGAAGTTGGCCGCCGGCCCCAGATACTCGATGTAGCCGTAGAGGAGCTCCCCGGCGGAGTCGTAGGCGTAGAACTCCCCGTCCCCCAGGTCGGCCCGGCCCCACCCGTAGAGATGAAAGGAGAGCCCCCTGGAGTCCAGTTCCCCGAAATCGGCCCGCAGGTACTCGTAAAGGGGGGCGACGGCGGCATCCTCCTCCGTCGGGGAGTCCCGCTCGAAGACCCGCAGCAAGGTGTCCGATTCCAGGTGAATGGCGGCTCCGGAGACCGCCGCCGGAAGACACAGGCTCAGGACCAGGCTGGCCGACAAAAGGATTTTGAAATGGCCGGGTAATTTCATGACACCCCCCTGACAGAAGAAAAATGATGCACCCTGCCAGGGGTTGACCGATTCAGATGGACGGGCCGGCAGGACACAAACTCTCCATACAAAATTCAAGACTACCTGATATTATTCAAATTTCAAGCCGCTGCCGCCGAATCGAACCAGCCAGAACCGCTCTCCTCCCCCCAAAAAAGGTCAAGCCATATCACGGCCTTTCCAAAGCAGAGGCAGGGTCACAGAGGGAAAAGAATGATCCCGGCAGAGACGGCTTGTTTTGTCCTTCTCCGCCCCTGGGAGATTCCGCGCTGCACTTTTTGTTTCGGCCGTGGCGCCAAAACAAAAAGCCGGCCCGTAAAGGCCGGCGTCCTGATTGTACCTGCATCGCCCCTAGTCCCCCAGCAGGGCCTTGATCCCGGAGAAGAAGCTGTTCGCCTGCTCTTCCTGCTCCTCCTCGCTGGCCGGAGGCCGGGCGGTGCTGCCCTGCTCGTCGAGCAGTTCGGCGGGGATCTCCTCCATAAAGCGGCTCGGGACTCGGGGGTGCGGTTTGCCGTACTTTTTGCGCTGGGCGGCGTTGAGAAGCAGCAGGTGGCGCCGGGCGCGGGTGATCCCGACGTAGCAAAGGCGCCGCTCCTCGTCGATGTCGAAGGTCTCCTCGATCGACTTGCGGTGGGGCAGGAAGCCCTCCTCCATCCCGGCCAGGAAGACAACCGGGAACTCGAGCCCCTTGCTGGAATGGAGGCTCATCAGGGTCACCGCGTCCTGGGCCAGCTTGCTGTCCTTGTCGCCGCGGCCCGGACCCTCGTCGTCAAGCAGGGAGACCTTGCCCAGAAAGCCCTCCAGGGTCGGGCTGCCTTCGCGCTCCTCGAAGGAGGCGAGAGCGTTGACCACCTCCTCCAGGTTGTCGAGGCGCCGCCGGGCCCGGGTCGGGTCCTCGGCCCCCCGGAAGATCTCGTCCTCGAGTCGGATCTCGCCGAACAGGTCCCGGGCGGCCACCGCCAGAGAAGGCGTCCGGGAGAAGCGTCGCCGATAGCGCTCCATGAGCTCCACGAAGGCGACGATGGCCTCGCACGGCTTGGCTCCGAGGTCCTCCACCGCGGAGGGGTTCCGGAGAACCTCCCAGAGCGGGGTTTCGGCCTCGCTCGAATGGCGGATCAAGCGGTCGGCGGTGGTCTCCCCAATGCCCCGCCGGGGGTAGTTGAGGATACGCAACAGGTTCACCTCGTCGCGGGAATTAACCAGCACCCGCAGATAGGCCAGGGCGTCCTTGACCTCCTTGCGGTCGAAGAACTGCTGCCCGCCGATAAGGACGTAGGGAACATTCTCGTAGCGCAGCTGCTCCTCGAAGGCCCGGGACTGGGTGTTGGTCCGGTAGAGGATGGCGAAGTCGCGGCAGGCAAGATCGTTCCGAAAGCGCTCGGCATGTATGCGCTCCACCACCGTGCGCGCCTCGTCCTCCTCGTCGTCGCAGCGCAGGTACTCGATGCAGCGTCCCTCGCCCCCGGCGGTCCACAGGGCCTTCTCCTTGCGCTTCTTGTTTTTCCGGATCACGGCGTTGGCCGCAGCCAGAATGTTGCCCGTGGAGCGGTAGTTCTGCTCCAGCTTGACCACCGTGGTGCCCGGAAAATCCCCCTCGAACTTGAGGATGTTCTCCGGCTCGGCGCCTCGCCAGCCGTAGATCGACTGATCGTCGTCCCCCACCACGCAGAGGTTGCGGTGCCCCTCGGCCAGGAGACACAGGAGCTCGTACTGGGCGGCGTTGGTGTCCTGGTACTCGTCCACCATGATGTAGCGGAAGCGCTCCTGGTACTTGGTCAGCACCTCGGGGTGCTCGCGAAACAGGCGCACCGCCAGCATGAGCAGGTCGTCGAAGTCGAGGGCGTTGTAGGCCTTGAGGGCCTTCTGGTAGCGAGCGTAGGTCTCGGCCGCCAGCGGCTGGTCCGCCCCCCCCCCTGCGGACGAAAAGTCGCCGGGTCCCTGCAGGCGGTTCTTGGCGTCGGAGATCAGCCACAGGACCCGCTCGGCGTCGCCCCGCTGTCCGTCCTTTCCCAGTTCCTGGAGGATGTCCCTGATCAGGCGCACCTGATCGGCGGTGCCGTAGATGGAGAAATTTTTCTTGTAGCCCAGCCGCTCGATCTCCTCCTTGAGGATGCGTACGCACAGGGAGTGGAAGGTGCTGATGACCATCCCCTTGACGGCCCTGCGCCCGACCTCCTCCTTGACCCGCTCGTGCATTTCGCGGGCCGCCTTGTTGGTAAAAGTCACGGCGAGGATCCGGCCCGCCTCCACCCCGTGATGCCGGAGCAGGTACCCGATGCGGCAGGTGATGACCCGGGTCTTGCCCGAGCCGGCGCCGGCGAAAACCAGCAGGGGCCCTTCGCAATGGCAAACGGCGGCCCGCTGCTGGGGATTCAACAGGTTCAAATCCATCCGATCTCTCTTTCCCGATATGAAAAGCAGCCGAAGTCCGCTTCGGGACCCGGCTGTCTGACAGGTTGAAGGCTGCGAGGGAGCCCCCCCGCGCGAACCCGGCCCGGCAAGGATTCATTTCAGCCCTTGATTTTTGCTGCTGCTTTTTGTATCTTCTGCGCCATGACACGAATTCTTGTTATCGCCATCGGTGTGGTCTGGGCCTCTCTGCTCCTTATTTCCTGGGGCGGTTCGGCCGAGCAACCAGCCGCACAGGCCGTCCCCGCCATCGCGGAACGTCCCCATTCCTGAGCCGGCCCCGGCGCATTGATCCCCTTCCCCAGGCCGACCGGCCCTGGGGCGCACCATCCTTCTCCCAATCTCACCCCGACCGCCCTGCCCGGCACCCCTGAACGCTTCCCCGGAACTCCAGTTCCGCGTCGATGGCGTTGAGCACCTCCCACTTGTTGAGGGACCAGAGGGGGGCCAGGAGTAGATCCCGCGGCCCGTCACCGGTCAACCGGTGGATCAGGGTGTCGGGATGGAGCCTCTCGAGGAAATCGGCCACCAGCGAAACGTACTCCTGTTGACCGAGGATCTCGACCCCCCCCTCGCGGTAGATGTCCCCGAGGGGCGTTCCGTCGAGAACGTGCAGCAGGTGGATCTTGATTCCGTCAACCCGCAAACGCGCCATCTCCTCCGCCGTGGCCAGCATCTCCTCGCGGCCCTCCCCGGGCAGTCCGATAATGACGTGGACGCAGACCCTCAGGCCGCGCCGCCGCGCCCCCTCGTAGGCATCCAGGAAGGTCCCGTAGTCGTGGCCGCGGCGCAATCGGGCCAGGGTCGAACCGTGAACGCTCTGCAGGCCCAGCTCGAGCCAGAAATAGGTCCGTCGGTGGTATTCGGCGAGCAGGTCGAGCACGTCGCCGGGCAGGCAGTCCGGGCGGGTCCCGACTGCCAGGCCGACCACCCCCGGCACCGCGAGGGCCTCGTCGTAGAGGACGCGCAGGCGCTCGGCGGGAGCGTTGGTGTTGGAGAAGGGCTGGAAATAGGCCAGAAAACTGCCGGCCTTGTACTTGCGGACCATCACCTCCTTGCCCCGCTCGATCTGCCCGGCCACCGGGACCCCCCTTTCGATCCCGACCGCCCCGGAGCCGCCCGGGTCACAGAAGAGGCATCCGGGCAGGTCGCGGGTTCCCCCCCGGTTGGGGCAGGCGAACCCGGCATCGACGGAAATCTTGTGCACCCGCCCGCCGAAGCGGCCCTTCAGGTGCTCTGAAAAGAGGTTGTAGCGTTTCTGTTGCATGACTGGAAATATGCCACCTCCGCCCCCTCCAAGGCAAGGGGAAAGGGCCCTTACCCTCTCCCGCCCTGGCACCGCCTCCCCTCGCAGAAAAACGATCCCCGCACATTGCATCCCCACCAAGCCCTGCTATAATTCTGGCTAATTTTTTGCCGTGATCCCAGAATGATTCCTCCCGCTTTTCCGGATTTCCCCATGGACAATGGCTGTTGCTGGCACAAGGAACAGATCGCACCGGAGGACTGCCCCTACGTCCGCCCGGGGGAGTCCGAGCTGCTCCTCAACCGCAAAAAGCGCATCCTGAAGCGCTGCTTCGAGTGCCCGCATTTCATGGAGGGGCTCAAAGGCCTCGACAAAGACCCGGGCGACCCGGTGAGCCTTGTCCCCTGCCTCCTCGACGAATTGCAGGCGCTTCGGATCCAGACCAGGGAACTCTCCGGGCAGATCGAGGTCCGCAACCGGGAAGTCAAGTTTCTCCACGAAGTCAGCCTGGTGCTGCAGACCTCCGTGGACCGCGACGAGGTCATCGCCATGGCCCTCACCGCGGTCACCTCCGGCAAAGGCTTCGGCCTCAACCGGGCGATCCTGCTTCTGGTGGACAAGGAGCGTCATAGCCTCAAGGGGTATTTCGCCGTCGGACCGGGCAAGGAAGAGGATGCCGGCCGCCTCTGGCGGGAGATCGAGGATCACAACTACACCCTGAGGGAGATGGCCCGCCTCTTCTTCGAGCAGAGGATGGCGGCGGAGAGGGAGAAATTCAAGGGACTTCTGGAAAAACTCTCAACGCCCCTGAGCCGAGGCGACCACCTCTTTATACGCACCCTCAACGGCCAGCTCTCGCGCCACGTCGAAGACCTCTCCCGGGAGTCGGGAATCGACCCCGAACAGATCGCGGCCCTCGGGGTGACCGAGGTGGTCCTGGTTCCCCTGGTCAGCAAGGAACGACGCATCGGCCTGCTGATCGCCGACAACGTCATCAACCGCCGGCCCATCTCCACCGAGGACCTCCATTCCCTGGAGACCTTCGCCCTGCCGGTCTCCTTCGCCATCGAGCGGGCCGCCCTCTACGAGCGCCTGCAGGAGGAACTGGTCAAGTTGACCGAGGCCCACCAGCGCCTTCAGGATCAGCAGGAGCTGATCCTGCGCATGGAGAAAATGGCCCTGGTGGGAAAGATCACCGCCAACATCGCCCACTCCATCCGCAACCCGCTGACCATCATCGGGGGCTTCGCCCGCAGCCTGATCAAGAACATCCCCCCCGAGGACGAGAAGCGGCGGCACATCGAATCGATCGTGCGCGAAGCCCGGCGCCTGGAGGAAGTCCTGCAGGAGGTGCTCAACTATTCCGAGTCGCTCCACCCCACCTTCGACCTGTGGGACGTCAACCAGCTAGCCACCGGGGTCTACGGCGGCCTGCGCGAGGACCTGGAGCTGAGCGTGATCGACTGCCGTCTCGATCTCCAGCCGGGTCTTCCCATGATTCAACTCGATTACAAGAAGATGGTCTACTGCCTGCGCAGCATTATCAACAACGCCATCGAGGCCCTGCCCCGGGGGGGCAGCCTCGGCATCCGCACCAGCGGCGTGGGGGACGATCTGCAGATTACCGTTACCGACAGCGGCCCGGGCATCAGCCCGGACGTGCTCCGCTCGGTCACCTCCCCCTTCTTCTCCACAAAGGAGGAGGGGAGCGGCCTGGGGCTCTCCCTCTGCGCCCGCATCCTGGAGGCACACGGGGCGACCCTGGATATCGAAGGTTGCGAAGGGGACGGAACAGCCTTCACCATACACATGAAAACACCTAAGGAGGAGAATCATGGCTCGACTTCTGGTGGTTGATGACGAAAGAGACATCCGCCATCTCTACGCCGCGGAACTCAGCGACGAGGGGTACAAAGTGGAAACAGCCGGCACCGGCAGCGAGGCGGCTGCCCTGCTGGAGGGGCAGGCCTTCGACCTGGTGGTGCTGGACATCCAGATGAAGGGGGAGAGCGGCCTGCAGGTCCTGCAGAAGATCGTCAAGGAGCGCTCCGACCTGCCGGTAGTCCTATGCACCGCCTTCAGCTGCTACAAGGACGACTTCTCCTCGTGGCTGGCCGATGCCTACGTGGTCAAGAGTTCGGACCTTACCGAGCTGAAGGGGGAGATCCGGCGCCTGCTGGAAAAAAAGGAAAGCAGCTTACGAAGACCTTGAAATGCGGCCCCACAATGCCCATCCCGGGACCTGTGCCCGTTGTCATCCAATGGCCGCCTCGTGAATTTTTTCATGCAAAGGAGCGTTTTTAATGAAAGCAGTCCTCATGGCGGGTGGTTTCGGCACCCGCATCCAGCCGTTGACAATCAACCTGCCCAAACCGATGATTCCCCTGGTCAACCGTCCCATCATGACGCACATCATCGAACTGCTCAAGAAGCACGGCATCGATGAACTGATCCTGCTCCTCTACCACCAGCCTGAGACCATCAAGAACTTCTTCGGCGACGGCAGCGAGTTCGGCGTTCGAATCACCTACGTCACCCCCCTGGAGGACCTCGGCACGGCCGGGGCGGTCAAGGCGGCGGCCAAGTTCCTCGACGAACGCTTCATGATCATCAGCGGCGACCTGCTCACCGACTTCGACCTCTCCCGGGTCCTCGCCTTCCACGAGGAGAAAGGGGCCAGGGCCACCATCACCCTCACCTCGGTCAAGGACCCCCTGCAGTTCGGGGTGGTCATCACCGACAAGGAGGGGCGCATCAACAAGTTCCTCGAGAAGCCGGGCTGGGGGGAGGTCTTCTCCGACACCATCAACACCGGCATCTACGTTCTCGAGCCCGAAGTGCTCGACCTGATCCCCGAGGGGGAGAACCGCGACTGGTCCCAGGACATCTTTCCCCGGATGCTGGCCGAGAGCGCTCCCCTGTTCGGCTGCAACCTGAAGGGCTACTGGGCCGACATCGGCAACACCGACGCCTACTTGGAGGCCTGCGGGGACATCTGCCGGGGCAAGGTCAAGATCGGGATCAAGGGCGAGAGGCGCGGCGGCGAGGACAAGCAGGTCTTCCTCGGCCGGGAGGCCCGGGTGGAGAGGGACGACCTCTCCCTGCTCGAGGGGATGGTGGTCCTCGGCGGCAACACCCAGGTGCTGGGGCAGTCGCGGCTCAAGAACTGCGTCGTGGGCCGCAACTGCACCATCGAGGACGGCGCCGAACTGGAGGACGCCGTCCTCTGGGACAACGTCTACCTCAAGCGCGGCTGCCGCATCCGCGGGGCGGTCCTCGGCCACAACGTCCGGGCAGGCCAGGGGGTGGTGATCGAGGAGGCCGCCATCGTCGGCGACGAAACCACGATCGGCGACGAAGCCTACCTCAAGAAGGACGTCAAGGTCTGGCCCCGCAAGGTCATCGAGGGGGGGGCGATCGTCACCACCAACCTGATCTGGGGGGAGAAGTGGCGCAAGAGCCTCTTCGAGGGGGCCCTGGTCCGCGGCCTGACCAACGTGGAGCTGACCCCCGAGTTCACCGCCAAGCTCGGCGCGGCCTACGGCTCGACCCTGCCGAAGGACGCCTTCATCATTGCCGGGCGCGACGCGGTGCGCTCCTCGCGGATGCTCAAGCGCTCCTTTGTCGGGGGGCTGCTCTCGGCCGGGGTCAACGTCCGCGACGTCAAGATGGTCTCCCTGCCGGTGCTGCGCAACAAGCTGGCCACCTTCGGCGAGGTCGGCGGGGTCCACTTCCGCCAGTCCCCCGAGGACCCCGCGGCCACGGAGATCATCTTCTTCGACGCCGACGGCCTGGAAATCTCCTCCTCCATGGCCAAGGGGATCGAGCGCGTCTACTTCAATGAGAACTTCCGCCGGGTGCACTATTCCCAGCCGGGAGCCATCTCCGAGATCCCCCGCATCTACGACTATTACCGGGAAGGGTTCCTGCGCGCCCTCGACGCCGAGGCCCTGCGCGCAGCCCGGCCGAAGGTGGTGGTCGACCTCAACCACTCCCCGGCCGGCGACCTCCTCCCCGCCCTCCTCAGCGAACTGGGCTGCGAGGTGATCGAGCTCAACTCCCACGTCCACGAAAGCCAGAGCGTCCCTGACGCCGAGCAGGCCGAAAAGGCCCTCGACCAGCTCTCCCTCATCGTGGTGACCCTGGGGGCCACCGCCGGGTTCTGGGTGGGACCGTCGGGGGAACGGGTCTGCCTCGTCGACGAGGAGGGCAAGGTCCTTTCCGACCTCGAGGCCCTCTGCACCCTGGCCGCCCTGGTCTGCCGGGCCGAGAAGAACGGCAGCCTTGCGATGCCGGTCCAGGCGCCCCTGGCCATGGAGGACCTGGCCAGCAACGCGGGGATCACCGTACAGAGGACCAAGGCCGACGGCCGCTCCCTGATGGATGCGGCCCGGGACCGCAAGGTGCTCCTGGCCGCTGCGATGGACGGGCGCTTCGCCTTCCCCGCCTTCCAGTCGAGTTTCGACGCCCTGTTCACGGTGGCCAAGACCCTCGAGCTGATGGTGCGCACCGGCCTCTCCCTGACCCAGGTCTGCAAGAGCGTTCCCCGGAGGGCCTACCGCCACTTGCAGGTCCCCTGCTCCTGGGAACTCAAGGGTGGCATCATGCGCAAGATGAGCGAGGACTCGGTCGATCTGGAAGCCTCCTTTATCGACGGGGTCAAGATCCACATCGACGGCGACTGGGCCCTGATCCTGCCCGACCAGCACCGGCCGGTGGTCCACATCGTCGCCGAAGCCTCGGAAACCGCACGGGCCGAGGAGCTCATGGAAGGCTACCGGCGCAAGGTGGAGCAGTGGAAGCAGGAGTTGCTGGAGGGGCAGACCCCTTGACAGGCGCCGCCGGGGGCCGGACAATGGCCCGTCGTCCGGAACGGATCTGAAAACATCGAAGAAAGGCTTGTGCCGTGTCGGAACTGCGCTGGAATCCCCTGAGGATGAACTGGGTTATCGTTGTCAAAGAGCGGGGCCGGGGACCGCAAGACTACCACCTGGAGCGGGAGCGGGTCACCACCACCTCCTGCCCCTTCTGCTACGGCCAGGAGGCCAAAACCACCCAGGAGGTGTTCGCCATCCGCCCCGAGGCCAATCCCTCCGGCACTTCCAACTGGAAGGTCCGGGTCATCCCCAACAAGTACCCGGCCCTGCGCATCGAAGGCGATCTGGACAAGCGTGGGGTGGGCCTCTACGACGTCATGAACGGCGTCGGCGCCCACGAGGTAATCGTAGAAAGCCCCGACCATGGGCGCAGCATGGCCGATTTCTCCCCGGCCGAAATCGTCGACGTGCTCAAGGCCTACCGCGCGCGCCTGCTCGACCTGCGCAAGGATCCCCGGTTCCGCTACATCATCATCTTCAAGAACCACGGGGTCGAGGCCGGCGCCACCATCCCCCACCCCCACTCCCAGCTCATCGCCGTGCCCATCACCCCGCCGGTGGTGGCCACCAAGCTCTCGGTGTCGCGAGACTACTACCATCGCAAGGAGCGCTGCCTGATGTGCGACATGCTCGACCAGGAGCGCGAAGAGAAGGAGCGCCTCGTGCGCGACGACGACCACTTCATGGTCTTCGCCCCCTTCGCCTCGAGCTTCCCCTTCGAGTTGTGCATCGCCCCCCGCCGCCACAGCCACGACTTCGCCCTGCTCGGCGACGAGGAGCTTACGGCCCTCGCCGAGACCTTGAAGGACACCCTCTACCGCCTGCGCCACGTCCTACGCGACCCGCCCTACAACCTCGTTCTGCACAACGCGCCCCCCATGCACCTGCGCCTCGGCAAGCCCTCCCATTGGGGCTCGCTCCCCTACGACTACCACTGGCACATCGAGCTCGTCCCCCGCCTGGTGAAGACCGCCGGGTTCGAGCGGGGGACCGGCTTCCACATCAACCCCACGCCCCCCGAGCAGGCGGCCAGGTACCTGCGGGAGGCCAACCTCCCCGCGGTCCTGTAGGCCGCCGGAATGGCCCTCCCCACCATGAAGACCCGGAGCTACTTTCCCCTCGGCCTGCAGATCTCTGCCCGGGCACGGGACCAGTTCGGCCTGCCCCAGGAGCCGGTGCCCCAGCCCCCCGCCTCTCCCCTTTACCCGCTGCGGGTCCTGGCCGAGAGCCTGCGCAACAAGCGCCCCGGGGTCCCGGTCAGCGCCGGGCAGCTCAACCAGCTGGCCCTGCTCAACGAAATCTTCCGTTTCCTGGCCGGCCGCTACCTCGAGTTGCGGCGGTGCGCCATCGCGCAGGACCGGGTGGAGATCGCCGGGGAACCGGTGGAACTGCCCGCCCTGCCCCCCACCCTGGACGCCTTCGCCCGCCTTTTCCCCCCCGCCGCGGTGCTCGAAGGGACGGACCCGGCCGCCTTCCTGGAGGGGGCCGGCGAACGGCTGGCCACCGCCGTCGAGCTCTTCGTCCTCGCCACCCAGACCGCCAACCCCGCCGCCGCCGACCTGGCCGACCTGTTCCGGGACGATGAGCTGGCCGAGCGCATTCCCTACCGGCAGACCCTGGCCGAGTTCGACGAGAAACTGCGCGCGGTCCCCGCCCACGGCCTGTTCGGCCGCTCCCTGCTGGAGCTGCTGCGCGACCCCATCGAGGCGGCGCCCGACTCCCTGTCGGCCCAGCTCGGCTACATCCAGAAGATCTGGGCGCCCATCCTGCCTGCGGAGTTGCTGCGCCAGATCCAGACCTCCTTCGACGTGCTCCAGGAGGAGCAGATGCAGAGGGGCTTCGGCCCCGGCACCGCTCTGGCACCGGGCTATGGCGCCGGCGACGAGCCCGAGGCCTTCTCCCCCGACGTCGACTGGATGCCCAACGCGGTCCTCATCGCCAAGTAGGTCTATGTCTGGCTCGACCAGCTCTCGCGCCGCTACGGCCGGACCATCACCCGCCTCGACCAGATCCCCGAGGAGGAACTCGACACCCTCGCGCGCTGGGGCTTCACCTCCCTGTGGCTGATCGGCATCTGGGAGCGCTCCCCCGCCTCGGAGAAGATCAAGCGGATCATGGGCAACCCCGAGGCGGTAGCCTCGGCCTACTCCCTCTACGACTACGCCGTCTCCGGCGATCTCGGCGGCGAGGAGGCCCTGGCGGTCCTCGAAGAGCGCTGCCTGGGCCGCGGCATCCGCCTCGCCTCGGACGTCGTGCCCAACCACACCGGCATCTACTCGCGCTGGATGCGGGAGCACCCCGACTGGTACATCCAGCTCGATCATCCCCCCTACCCCGGCTACCGCTTCACCGGACCCGACCTCTCCTTCGACGGCGCCTTCAGCCTGCGCATCGAAGACGGCTACTGGGACCACTCGGACGCCGCGGTCGTCTTCCAGCACGTCGACCACGGCAGCGGCAGGGTGCGCCACATCTACCACGGCAACGACGGCACCCACATGCCCTGGAACGACACCGCCCAGCTCAACTACCTGCTGCCCGCGGTGCGCGAGGCGGTGATCCAGACCATCATCCGGGTGGCCCGCCGCTTCCGCATCATCCGCTTCGACGCGGCCATGACCCTGGCCAAAAAGCACTTCCAGCGCCTCTGGTTCCCCCGCCCCGGGGGCGGGGCCGGCGTCCCCAGCCGGGCCGAGCACCCGATGAGCCAGGAGGAGTTCGACCGGCTGCTGCCGGTCGAGTTCTGGCGCGAAGTGGTCGACCGGGTGGCCGCCGAGGCTCCCGACACCCTCCTGCTGGCCGAGGCCTTCTGGCTCATGGAGGGCTACTTCGTGCGCACCCTCGGCATGCACCGGGTCTACAACAGCGCCTTCATGAACATGCTCAAGACCGAGGAGAACGCCAAGTACCGCGGCGTCATCGGCAACATCCTCGAGTTCGAGCCAGAGATCCTCAAGCGCTTCGTCAACTTCATGAACAACCCGGACGAGGCGACCGCGGTGGAACAGTTCGGCACCGGGGACAAGTACTTCGGGGTGGCGGTCCTGCTGGCGACCATGCCTGGGCTGCCCATGTTCGGCCACGGCCAGATCGAGGGACTGCGGGAGAAGTACGGCATGGAGTACCGCCGGGCCTACTGGAACGAGACCGAGGACGAGGCCTTCGTGCGCCACCACGAGGCGCAGGTCTTCCCCCTTCTGCGCCGCCGCCACATCTTCAGCGGGGCCGAGCATTTCGTCCTCTACGATTTCGTCAGCGGCGGCCACGCCGACGAGAACGTCTTCGTCTACTCCAATCGCAGCGGCGCCGAACGGGCCCTGGTCGTCTACCACAACCGCCACGCCGAGACCGGCGGCTGGATTCGCAACGCCCGCCCCAAACTCGTCCGCACCCCGGGGGGCGAGGCGACCCACGCCGCCCCGACACTCGCCGCGGCCCTCGGCTTCGAGACCGGGATGGACTGCTACGTGCGCTTCCGCGACCACCGGGACGGCCTGGAGTACCTGAGGCAGGGGCGGTAGTTGGCCGAGGAGGGGCTTTACCTGCACCTAGGCGCCTACCAGTACCACGTCTTCCTCGACTTCCAGGAGATCCGCGACGAGGAGGGCTGCTGGGCGCAGCTGCACCAGGCGCTGGCGGGCCGCCCGGTGCCGAGCCTCGACCGGGAGCTGCGCAAGATCCGCTTCGCACCCCTCGGCGAGGCCCTGCGCCGGCTCCTCGCCCCCTCCCTGGCCGGCAGGAACCCCCTGTCGAAGGCGTCCCAAAAGCGCTTTTCAGGGGGACTGGGCGCCTTCCTGGGCGAGCTGGCCCGGGCCCTCGCCCTCCCCGGCGACCCCGGAGAGCTTGAGAGACGGACCCTCGGCAAGCTGGAAGCCCTGCCCCTGCTCACGTCCCTGAAGGGCCGCTCCCGCAGGGAACGCGAGGCCCTGGCGGAAGTGGCAACGGCCCTGGACGCCCCCCAGCGGCCGGGGCACCCGGGCCGCCTGCTGCTGCCCTATCTCGCCCTGCAGCGAAGCGGGGAGCTGACCCCGGGGGCCGACCCCGAGGGACGCGCCGCGGGGTGGATGGAGGAATGCATCCTCGAGGAGACCCTCGCCGCTCTCATGCCAGGGCCCGAGAGTGAGACCGATGCCCTCCTCGTCAAAGTTCTTCTGCGCCACCAGCGCTTCTTCGCCCCCGAGGCCCGCCGGGCCGACCTGCGGGGGCTTCTCGAGGACCCCGCGGTCCAGCACCTGCTCCAGGTCCACTGGCACGGCGAATGTCGCTGGCTGGTCAAGGAGGCGCTGGAGACGCTGCTCGAGGGACTGTTCCTGGTCGCCGCGGTGGAGGCCGCGGCCCTCTGCGCCGGGGGCCGCCGCCGGCTGCTTACGCACCTGACCGAGACCCACGCCGAGCTGGAGCGGCTGCGCACAACGGCCACGGAGGCGGGCTACCGCCTCGAGCGCTTACTGGAACTCGCCGAACAGGAGGAGCGCCGGGTCCTCTCGGCCCGCCTGGGCGAGCGCCGGCGGGCCGGGTCGCTGAAGATCCTCCTCCTCTCCTCCGAGGTCGCCCCCTTCGCCAAGACCGGGGGCCTGGCCGACGTGGCCGGCTCCCTCCCCCAGGCCCTGAAGGAGCTGGGCCACGACGTGCGGGTCATGCTCCCCTTCTACCGAAGCGTGGCCGAGTCCAGGCCCCGGCTGCGCCGCGCGGCGGCCCGGGTGGAGGTCGCCATGGAGGGGCGGCGGCGCGAAGGGATCGTCCACCGGGGGGCTCTCGGGGAGGTGCCGGTCTACTTCCTGGAGAACCGGGACTTCTTCGACCGTCCCGGCCTCTACGCATCCGCCCGGGGCGACCACCCCGACAACGCGGAGCGCTTCGGCTTCTTCTGCCGGGCGGCGCTGCAGGCCCTGCCGGGCCTCGACTTCTGCCCCGACGTGGTGCATCTCAACGACTGGCAGACCGGGCTCGCCCCCGTTCTGCTCGAAACCGAGCTGCGCCGCGACCCCTTCTTCGCCACGCTCGCCTCGCTGCTGACCATCCACAACCTCGGCTACCACGGCTCCTTCCCCCCCGAGGCGCTGCGGCAGCTGGGGATCGACCCCGCGGTCTTCTCGATGGAGGGGCTCGAGTACTACGGCCGTGCCTCCCTGCTCAAGGGAGGGATCGTCTACTCGGACCTGGTCAACACCGTCTCCGAGACCTACTGCGGGGAGATCCGAACCCCCGAGATGGGGATCGGCTTCGACGGCATCCTGCGCGCCCGGGGCAAGGACCTGCACGGCATCGTCAACGGCCTCGACCAGGCCCTCTGGGACCCCTCCGCCGACGCCGCCCTGGCCGCCCCCTTCGGCCCGGAGAACCTGCGCGGCAAGCGCGCCTGCAAGCGGGCCCTGCAGCGGGAACTGGGCCTGGAGCCCG
>NZ_PKUB01000034.1 GCF_002868845.1 Desulfuromonas sp. | reverse complement strand
TCTCTCTATTCCCACAAAGAGATTTTCCTGCGCGAGCTCATCTCCAATGCGTCCGACGCCATCGACAAGGCGCGCTACGAGTCGCTCACCGACCAGTCGCTGGCCGAGGGGGGCGAGGAGTGGAAGGTCCAGCTCGTCGCCGACAAGGAGGCCGGCACCCTGACGGTGCGCGACAACGGCATCGGCATGACCCGCGACGAGGCGGTCGAGGCCCTCGGCACCATCGCCCACTCGGGGACCAAGGAGTTCATGAAGCTGCTCGAGAGCCGCGAGGTCAAGGACAACCCCGACCTGATCGGCCAGTTCGGCGTCGGCTTCTACTCGGCCTTCATGGTCGCCGACAAGGTCACCGTCGTCACCCGCAAGGCCGGGGCGGACGCCAAGCACGCCGTGGCCTGGGCCTCCGACGCCGACGGCACCTACACCCTCGAGGACACCGAGAAGGCGACCAAGGGGACCGACGTCATCCTCACCCTCAAGGAAGACGCCAAGGACTTCCTCGAGGAGTACGAGCTGCGCAAGATCGTCAAGCAGTACTCGGACTTTATCGAGTACCCGGTGGTGATGGACGTGACCCGCTCCGTCCCCGACCCCGAGGACAAGGAAAAGAGCGTCGAGGAGACGAAGGAGGAGACCCTCAACTCCCGCAAGGCGATCTGGCTCAAGGACAAGTCGGAGATCACCGAGGAGGAGTACAACGAGTTCTACAAGCACGTCTCCCACGACTTCACCGACCCGGCCCGGACGATCCACTACCGCGCCGAGGGGACCGTCGAGTTCCAGGCCCTGCTCTACCTGCCGCAGAAGCGCCCCTTCGACATCTTTTACCAGGACTACAAGGTCGGCCCGACCCTCTACGTGCGCCGGGTGCAGATCATGGACCACTGCGAGGCGATGCTCCCCTCTTACCTGCGCTTCGTCAAGGGGGTGGTGGAGTCCTCCGACCTGCCCCTCAACGTCAGCCGGGAGATGCTGCAGGACAACCGGATCGTCGAGGTGATCAGGAAGAACCTCACCAAGAAGGTCCTCGACACCCTGGCCGCGATGAAAAAGGACGACCTCGAGGCCTACGGCACTTTCTACGAGGAGTTCGGCCGCATCCTCAAGGAGGGCATCCACCACGACTTCGAGCGCAAGGACACGATCGCCGACCTGCTCCTCTTCGAGTCGACCAAGACGGAAGCCGGCAAGAAGATCACCCTCGCCGAGTACGTGGGGCGCATGCCCGAAGATCAGAAGGAGATCTACTACATCACCGGCGCCGACCGCGCCGCCGCCGAGTCGTCCCCCTACCTCGAGGTCTTCAAGGAGAAGGACATCGAAGTTTTGATCATGACCGACGACTTCGACGACATCATCATCAGCGGCCTCGGCGCCTACAAGGAGAAGGAGTTCCAGTCGGCGATCAAGGGCGATCTCGACCTGGGCGACGAGAAAAAGGAAGAGAAGAAGAAGGAGTACGGCGACCTGCTCGAGCTGATGAAGGAAGAGCTCAAGGACCTGGTCGGCGAGGTGCGCATCTCCGGGCGCCTCAAGGATTCGGCCGTCTGCCTGGTGGCCGGCGAGCACGATCTCGACCCGAAGATGGCCAAGATGTTCGAGGCGATGGGCCAGGATGTCCCCAAGGGGCAGCGGGTGCTGGAGGTCAACCCCGACCACGACCTGATCGCCCGCATGAAGGGGCTCTTCGCCGCCGACAAGGAGAGCGGCCAGCTCAAGGAGTACGTCGGCCTGCTCTACGACCAGGCCTTGCTCCTCGAGGGGGTCATGCCCCGCGACCCGGTGGCCTTCGCCAAGACGCTGTCGACGCTGATGGCCGAGGGGGTGGACGCCGACTGAGGCCGGGCGGACTACGTTTGAAAAGCGCAGANCCCTTCCGTCGAAGCCTGCACTTGATGCCTCGCCGGGTATTTCGGATATCCACGGGGACTGGGCAAAAGAGCCGGAATCTTGGGGGACGGAATTCCATTTTGTCCCCGAGCAATAAAGCCGTCCCCTGATCCCTGTCTCAGCAGGGACTTTTATTTGCCGCAGCACTTCTTGTGTTTGCGGCCGCTGCCGCAAGTGCAGGGATCGTTGCGGCCGACCTTGTTCACGCTCAGCGGTTTCGGCTTGACCATGATTCCCTCGGTGAAGAGCCAGCGCCCCTCCTCTTTCTTGAACTTGCCGCGTTCGTGATGGTTGTGCAGGCCTTTCCCGTCTCGAAAGCGGGCGACAAACTCCACTTCGCCCTGCTCGTCCTGAGGTCTCCCTTGGGTGGTCCCGAGAATCTCGAGGCCATGCCATTCGGAATTCGCGGCCCAGACCCGGGTCCCCTTGTGGTCGTACCACTCGCGATGTTCGGGATGGGTGCTGTCGTAGAGGAAATCGATCTCGACCTTCACGTGGGCCGCGTAGCGCGCCCGCATCAGTTCTTCCGCCGTCTCGGCCGTCTTCTTCCCGGCGATGATCGGTTCGCAGCAGGCGATATAGTCGCTGCCGCTGCCGCATGGACAGCTATTCATAGTTGTTTCTCCTTCTCGGTCAGCCGACCGGATGCAACGTCTGCCGAAGTCTATTCATCCGTCCCCCCCCCGGTTCAAGCTATTTCAGCAGGTACTTGCCCACCCAGTTCTTCGAGAACTGGTAGGCGGTCCGGCCGCAGCGCTTGCTCTTCTGGTGGGTCCACTTGATCGCCGCCTGCTGCAGGTCATCGCTCCAGGGGATCTCCCGGCCGAGCTGCTTGCTCCAGCGCTCGATGCAAAGCCTGACCGCTTCGAGGAAGCGGTCCTGGGAGAAGACGTGGAAGGGGACCCAGAGGCCGAAGCGGTCGGAGAGGGAGCTCTTCTCCTCCTGGATTTCGCTCTGCTGCATCTCGCCCTTGACGTACTTGCCGCCGAGGTGGTCGCCTTCGTACTCGGGGAGCAGGTAGCGGCGGTTGGAGGTGACGTAGATCAGCACGTTCTCCGGCGCCGAGTAGACCGAGCCGTCCAGGGCGCTCTTGAGCATCTTGTAGGCCAGTTCGCCGGTCTCGAAGGTCAAATCGTCGCAGAGCATGATGAAGCGGTAGGGTTGGTCCTCGATGGCGGCGAAGATCTCCGAGATGTAGATCAGGTCCTCTTTTTCCACCTGGATGATGCGCAGGCCCTGGCCGGCGTACTCGTTGAGCAGCGCCTTGACGATCGACGACTTGCCGGTGCCGCGCGAGCCCCAGAGCAGGGCGTTGTTGGCCGGCAGCCCCTGCAGGAACTGCCGGGTGTTGTTGACCATGGTCTGCTTCTGTTCCTCGACGCCGAGCAGTTCCTCCAGCCGGGTGGTGTCGGTGACCTTGACCGGCTCCAGGTAGCCGGAGAAGGAGTGGCGGCGCCAGTTGGCGGCATGGCAGGTGTTCCAGTCGACCGGCTTGGTCGCCCTCGGCAGCAGCATTTCCACGGATCCGAGTACCCGCTCGAGCTGGGCGACAACTTCAGGTTTCAGGTTCATCATCGGGAAGTCTCTCTTTCTATGAAATTGTTGCGGACGGATAGATGTCGTTTTTTATGACAGGGAGCGACTGAAGAGGGGGGGCTGCAAGGGGAGGGGAGAAGCCTGTCTATGGGCCGTTATGCATCGGTAGCCGGGGGTTGTGTGTACGCCAGAATGTCTGTCTCTGTCAAATAAAAACACTTTAAGGAGGGAGGGCTGTGATGCTCGCGGCGCCCTTGGGCACGACTGCCGGGCCGGGAACCGACGGTCCTGGAAGGGGGCGGAAGGTTTGAAACCGTGGGCCGGTCCGACCGCGGAAGGCAGTCGGACCCTGCTGGCCCCGTTCCCCCTCCGAAAAATATATTGATCATTTTGCAGGATGTGCGATTCTAGCCCCGTCTGAAAGTGCAGAATCCCAAGGAAAAAACGTACGCGTCGGAAGGGAGTGGGAAATTGTCGCCTCAGCTGTATCTGCTGGACGGGTCCAGTTACATCTACCGCGCCTATTACGGCATTCGGGACCTTGCCACCTCTGGCGGGATGCCGACCAATGCCGTATTCGGTTTCACAAAGATGCTCCTCGGCCTCCTTCAGGAGAGTTGCCCCGACTGCCTGGCCGTCGTCTTCGACCGGCCGAGGGAAGAGACCTTCCGCAGGGAGGTCTATCCCGAATACAAGGCGAACCGGGACGCCATGCCCGAGGATCTGGTGTCCCAGGTCCCGTACATCAGGCAGGTCCTGCAGGCCCTCAATATCCCCGCCTTGGAAGCCCCCGGGTTCGAGGCGGACGACGTGATCGCCACCCTGGCCCGCCGCTTTGCCGCCGAAGGGGCCGAGGTCACGGTCGTCACCGGGGACAAGGACCTGATGCAGATCGTCGGCGAGGGGATCGGCCTGCTCGACACCATGAAGGACAGGCGTTCGGGGCCCGAAGAGGTCCTCGAGCGTTTCGGGGTCGTTCCGGAGCTGGTGCCGGATGTCCTGGGGCTGGCCGGAGACACCTCGGACAATATTCCGGGAGTCCCCGGGATCGGGGAGAAGACCGCGGCCGAGTTGGTGCGCCGGTTCGGTTCCCTGGAAGACGTTCTCAAGTGGAAAAACCTGGTCAGCGGGAAGAAACGCCGGGAAAATTTGCAGTCCCATGCAGATCAGGCCCGGCTCTCGAAAAGACTGGCCACCGTCCGCTATGACGTCGCCCTGGAGGTTCCCCTTGCAGATCTTCGGAGACAGGCGCCGAACCTTCCGGAGTTGCTTCACCTCTTGCGGCGACTTGAATTCAAGGCCCTGGAGATCGCCTTCACTCCGCCGCCACCGGGCGTGGTCGAGCTCTACAGCGATGGCTCGGGAACCGCCTCGGGACCCGGGGGATACGGCGTTGTCCTGCGTTACGGGGAGCACGAAAAGGAGCTGAGCGGTTTCGAGCCCGCCTCCACCTCGCAGCGCATGGAACTCCTGGCGGCGATCAGGGGGCTCGAAGCCCTGAACAACCCGAGCACGGTGCGCGTGTTCAGCGATTCACAGTACCTTGTGCGGGGAATGAGCAAGTGGATACATGGCTGGATCCGCGACGGTCGGCTCGATACCCCGGATGCTCTCGCGAACCAGGATCTTTGGAAACAGCTTGTTCCCCTGTCCCGCAAACACCGGGTCACCTGGGAGTGGGTGCGGGGCCATGCGGGACACCCATTCAATGAACGGTGCGACAAGCTGGCCAAACGGGCCGTCGATGAAGGGACACGGGCGGCCGATCGGCCCGAGGAGCCTGAAGAGGAAGAGACAGTGCTCCCTTTGCCTGTCGTCCCTGCCGTTCGGGCGCCGGTGCCGGTCAGGGAGGATTCGGAATTCGATGCGGAGGAGGATGGTCAATTGCGGCTGTGTTGAATCGATGCCGCAGCCCTGTGCCCCTGTGGAAGGTTCGTGACTGTTCGCAAATCCTGGCGCTCGACAACAGCGCTTCACCTGTTTCGAGAAAATCAAAAAGGGGCAAGCCGCCGGCTTGCCCCTTTTTGATTTTTCATCGTGTCTGTCGTTTCTACCCGAGCATTACGAAACCCATCTGTCGCCCGGTCATTCCTTCGTCCCGCCGGTGGGAGAAGAACAGCTCCCGGTGGCAGCAGGTGCATTCCCCGGCGGCCTCGACGTTGCGCGTATCGAGCCCCGCGGCCTCGAGCTGCAGAAGGCAGCTCTTCTTCAGGTCGAGGTGCCATTTGCCGAGGGCGACCTCTTCGGCGATTTCGGCCCAGTGACCGTCGCCCTTGCGGAAGGCGTCGCGCACGGGGCGGTCGACCTCGTACTTGTGGGCGCCGATGCCGGGGCCGACGGCGGCGCGGATGCGCAGGGGACTGCAGTTGAAGCCCTTCTCCATGGCGGCCACGGCCTTGCCGAGGATGCCCGCGGCGGCCCCCTTCCAGCCGACGTGGACGGCGGCGGCGACCTTGCGCTCGGGCTCGAAGAGGAGCACGGGGTAACAGTCGGCGACCAGCACCCCGATGAGGATGCCGGGCTGGTCGGTGATCACCGCGTCGCACTCCAGCGTGTGAAAGTGGGAGAGGTCGAGGTTGGGCTCGTCGATAACCAGGATGTCGGTGCCGTGCACCTGGCGCACGGTGAGGAGGAGGTGGGGCGGCAGGTCGAAGGCGCGAACCAGGGTCGACCGGTTTCCCTCGACGTTGTACTGGGGGTCTTCTGTGTTGAAGCCGAGGTTGAGGGAGTTATAGGGGGCGCGGCTGACCCCGCCGTTGCGGGTGGTGAATCCGGCGCGCACCGTGGCTTTGCGGGCCCAGTCGGGCTCGAGGAAACTGATCTTTCCCTGTCGGGAGGTTTTCATTGAGAACTCCGTTGTTTAAGGAACAAGGAGAAAGGATCAAGGCGAAAGGAGGTTATGGGTGCTTCCTTGCACCTTTAACCCTGGACCTTTTTCCTGGCATTATTCTTTGTACTTCGCGTCGAGGTAATTGAGGATCGCCCCCAAGTCGGGGGGCGGGGGGCTTTCGAACTCCATATAGTCGCCGCTGGCCGGGTGAACGAAGCCGAGCAGGCGGGCGTGGAGGGCCTGGCGGCCGAGGCCGAGAAGCAGGGCGCGCAGCTTCGGGTCGGCGACGGAACTCGCTCTGCCGGGGTTGCCGTAGACCGGGTCGCCGACGATCGGCATCCCCTCCTCGGAGAGGTGAACCCGGATCTGGTGGGTGCGCCCGGTCTCCAGGGTCATCTCCATCAGGGAGAGCTTGTCCTGGTCGTAGCGGCGCAGCACCCGCCAGTGGGTGATCGCCCGACGGCCGGCGCGGGAGCGGCCGCTCATCTTCTTGCGGTGCACCGGGTGGCGGCCGATGGGCCGGTCGACGGTGCCGGTCTCCTTTTGCACGATGCCGTGGACAAGGGCGATGTAGCGCCGGGTGATGGTGTGCGCCTTGAACTGGCCGGCCAGGTGGTTGTGGGCCAGGTCGTTCTTGGTGGCGAGCATCGCCCCGGAGGTGTCCTTGTCGAGCCGGTGCACGATCCCGGGGCGCAGCTCGCCGCCGACCCCTGAGAGGTCGGTGCAGTGGTAGAGCAGGGCGTTGACCAGGGTCCCGCCCCCGTGGCCGGGGGCGGGGTGGACCACGAGTCCGGCCGGCTTGTCGACCACCACCAGGTGACGGTCTTCGTAGAGGATGTGCAGGGGGATGGCCTCGGGGAGGGCCTTGGCGGGGGCCGCATCGGGGATGACGACCTCCAGGGTCTCTCCCCCCTTGAGCCTGCTGCTGGCCTTGACCGCCGCACCGTCAAGGCGCACATGACCGTTGTCGATGAGCTTCTTGATCTGGGAGCGGGTCAGCTCGGGCAGGCACTCGGTCAGGAACCGGTCGAGCCGCTCGGGGAGCCGGCCGGCCTCGAAGAGAAGCTGGCGGACGTCCTCCATCTACCAGATGCGGCTTTCGATTTTGCCTGCCTGTTTGATCATGACGTCAACGATGGCGCGCTCGAAGAGATGATCGCGGTTTTCCATTTCGGGGGCGACCCGAGTATGAAAGTGATCGAGACCCTCCTGAAGCTCTTCCTCGAGCACCTCGAAAATGTTGTCGTTCTCGATCCCCTCTTTCACCTTCTCCTGATTGTACAGGGCGATGTCCGAGACGATGGCCCGTGCCAAGCGAAAGGCGAGCTGGGGGTTGTCGACTACCCTGGCCATGTGTCCTCCGTTTCAGTTGAATAGATGCTTCAAAGGGCGGTGGCCGCCCGAAAGTTGATCGTAGATCCAGTGCCTCAGGGTGCGGGAAACGCCAGGTAGAGGGTGTTCCCCTCCCGCCGGATGAGCAGCACCACGGTCCTGTTCCCGCGCACCGTCTTGAGAGCCTTGCGCCAGGAGACCATGTCCGTGACCTCGATCCGGTTGAGGGAGAGGACCACGTCGCCGGGGCGCACACCGGCCGCGGCCGCCTCGCTCTCGGGCTCGACCTGTTGGACAGCGACCCCTTCGCCCGCCTCGCCGGGGGCGACGCTCAGCCCAAGTTCCCTGGAGGGTGCCTCTGGAACCACTGTGGCGGCTGTTTCGGCGGCCTCCTGGGTGATGAGGGTCACCGGCAGGGTCAGCCGCTCGCCGTCGCGCAGCACTACCAGGTCGACGGTTCCGCCCGCCTGGGCGCTGGCCACCAGCAACTGCAGCTCGCGCACCCCGCGTACCTGTCTGCCGTCGAAGGAAAGCAGGATGTCGCCGCGCCGAACACCGGCCCGTTCGGCGGGGGCGCCGGGGAGCACCTGGTTCACCAGGGCCCCGGTGGCCCGGTCGAGGCCGAAGGACTCGGCCAGGTCGGGGGTCAGGGGCTGGATGCTCACCCCGAGCCAGCCCCGGGTGACCTCTCCCTTTTCCATGAGCTGGTCGGCGATGAGCCGCGCCAGGCCGATCGGGATGGCGAAGCCGATCCCCTGGCCGGAGGCGACGATGGCGGTGTTGATCCCGACCACCTCGCCGTAGATGTTGAGCAGGGGCCCGCCGGAGTTGCCGGGATTGATGGAGGCGTCGGTCTGGATGAAATTCTCGTAGTCCTCGATCCCCACGTTGGCCCGGCCGATGGCGGAGATCACCCCGACGGTCAGGGTGCGGTCGAGGCCGAAGGGGTTGCCGATGGCCAGGGCCCACTGCCCGACCCTCAGGGCGTCCGAGTCGCCGAGGACCGCTGTCGGCAGATCCTCGCCGGTTTCGATCTTGAGCACCGCGACGTCGGTACGGGGATCGACCCCGACGACCTCGGCGGCGTAGACCCGCTGATCGGAGAGCTTGACGGAGATCTCCTCGGCCCCCTTGACCACATGCTCGTTGGTCATGATATAGCCGTCGCCGCTGACAATGAAGCCCGAGCCGAGGCTCTGCTCCTGGCGGCGCTGCCGCGGCCGGTCCTTGAACACGTCGCCGAAGAACTGCTCGAAGAGGCCGCCGAACTCCCCCCCCCGACGCATCCGCGCGGCGCGGATGTTGACCACCACCGGGGTCACCTTGGCCGAGACCTCGATAAACGCCTCCTGGGTGGAGACCAGCTCGGGGGCGGGCTTCTCCACGGGCGGGCGCACCTTCTCGTCGCGGACGCTGGTGCGGATCGGCGTTTCGCTATCCCGGTCGCAGCCGGCCGGCACGAGAGCCAGGAGGAGGGCCAGCGAGGCCAGAGCGAGGCGCAGCAGGGGGATCATCACGGGCTCCTTGGAGACGTCTCAACAACCGGAAGAGTAACGAAAAAAAGGGGTTATGTCAATTCTCCACGGCCGCCGGGCCGAGCCGGGCGACGAATTCGAGCAGCTCTTCGTGGCCGCCGCGAAAGTCGGCGGGCGGCTCCCTGCGGCTGCGGCGCGGGACCAGGTAGGTGTCGACGAGGAAGGTTGCGATGCCGACACGGCGGGCGGCCAGGTCCTGGAGCGCGTCGTTGCCGACCATGACGCATTCGGCCGGGACCACCCCGAGGGCGTCCATCAGGTCGGCGAAGTAGCGGGGGTCGGGCTTGCAGTGGCGGCTGTTCTCGATGGTCGTCACCTGGCGGAAGGGGAAGTCGTCGAGCTGCCCCCAGCGCAGCCGGGCATCGACCACCGGGCGGGGAAAGACGGGGTTGGTGGCGACGGCCACGGTCAGGCCCCGTTCGAAGCAGGTCTGCAGGATGGGCCGGGCGAGGGGGATCGGCCGGGTCAGGGGCGCCAGTGCGGTGAGGCCGTCGGCGCAGTAGTCGCCGAGGCGGCGGGCGAAGGCCTCGCGGTCGATGCCGAGGCGCTGCTGCAGGGCGGCCAGGAAGGCCTCCTCGTTGCTGTCGTGGCCGTTGCCCCCGCGAAGCAGTTCGCCGGTGGTGGAGAGGAGAAGTCGGGCGATCTCGCCGGGGCTGCCCCCCTCTTCGGCGAGGTGCCCCGAAAGGCCTCGTAGGTAGGCGGGGATGAAGCGGTCCATCTCCACCTCGAGCAGGGTGCCGTCGAGGTCGAAGAATATCGCCCGGATGTTGCGAAGCAGCGTCGGGTCCATGCCGCGAGGGTCTCCTTTCGGGTGGACCCGAAGCATAACACGGGAGGCGCCCGGCCGGAAGGCCAAAGGCCAGCACGATATCAGTTGTCTGTTGTCGGCAAACGAAGGGCAGGGAGCCTGCGGTGTCCGGCCCTGGGCCTCTCCCCGGTCGAAGTTGCCCCCTCCCCGGTTTAAATCTTGACTTGACTTGCCGTCCGAGGTAATAACATGAGGAATAACAGGGAGGTAGTTAACGCATGGGGAACATTCGGGAAGAGGTGAAAGAGCTACAGATCGGCCTCAAAGTTCGCCGATTGCGCCAGGAGCGGCGTATGACCCTGCAGGCTCTCGCCGAGGCCACCGGGTTGTCCAAGCCTCTCCTCTCCCAGATCGAAAACGACCAGGTGATTCCCCCCCTGGCCACCCTGCTGCGCATCTCCAAGTCCTTCAAGGTCAACCTGCACACCTTCTTTCAGGAGGAGGGCAGCAGCGAAAAGTGCCTCTTGGTGCGGGCCGGCGAGAGCCGCAAGATGACCCGTCCTGCCGGTCGCGCGGGCCTGCAGTCCCCCTACGTCTACCACTCCCTGGCCTACGGCAAGAAGGACCGCAACCTCGAACCATTCCTTGTGGAGTTTGAAGCCCGGCAGTGGCGCGGCGAACTGCAGGTCAGCCACGAGGGGGAGGAGTTCCTCTTCCTGCTTGAGGGCGAGTTGGAGTTCCACTACGGCGAACGGGTCATGACCATGGGCCCCGGCGACTCGGTCTATTACGACTCGACCGAGCCCCACGGTTACATCGCCAGGGGGGAGAGGGCGGCCCGGGCGGTGGCGGTCCTCTTTTCCCGAACCTGGTAGGGCGTCTTGACATCGGCCCCCCGGCCTTTAATCTTTCCTGACCGGGGCGTTCCTGCGCCCCGCTTCAATCGCGCCATAGCAAAGCTCGCCCGAGCTCTCGCCATATTGTGACAATCCAACCAAGGAGGTAATGCCATGGCAAAAATAGGAGTCGTCCTGTCCGGCTGCGGCGTCTACGACGGCAGCGAGATCCACGAGGCGGTCATCACCCTTCTGGCCATCGACCGGGCCGGTGCCGAAGCGGTCTGCATGGCTCCCGACATGGAGCAGATGCACGTGGTCAATCACCTCACCGGCGAGCCCGCCGCCGGCGAGAGCCGCAACGTGCTGGTGGAGTCGGCCCGCATTGCCCGGGGCGACATCAGGGATATCAAGGACGTCGCCGCCGGCGACATCGATGCCCTGATCCTCCCCGGCGGCTTCGGCGCCGCCAAGAACCTGTGCGACTTCGCCGTCAAGGGCGCCGACTGCTCGGTGCAGCCCGACGTGGCGCGCCTGGTGCGGGCGGTGCTCGGGGCGAAGAAGCCCCTCGCCGCCGTCTGCATCGCCCCGGCCCTGGTCTCCAAGGTGCTCGGCAATGAAAAGCTGGCCCACCAGCTCACCATCGGCACCGACGCGGGGACGGCCGGCGCCCTGGAGAGCATGGGCTCCACCCACGTGGCCTGCCCGGTGAGCGAATTCGTGATCGACAGAGAGAACAAGCTCGTCTCCACCCCCGCCTACATGCTCGCCGGAAGCATCAAGGAGGCGGCCGAGGGGATCGAGAAGACCGTCCGGGCCCTCGTCGAACTCATCTGATCGTCGCTTTGGCTCTGCCTCTGTTCCTTGGGAAATTGGTTCCCCCTTTTGCCGGCGCCGGAGGCGATGGCGGGCAAGGCGTGGGGGCGCCCTGGGGTCCAGGGGATTGGGCGGTCAATCCCCTGGTTGCCTGCGGGGGGGGGGCGAGTCCCCGCCCATCAGCGACCCCGCCCATCAGGACTCCCGCCGCCGTCACGCCTGGGTCGTCCATGAAACCCTTGCCAGAAGGGGAATTTGGTCTAGAATTAGAAAGCTACGACCAGTCGAACCCCTTTCCAAGGAGGATGCCATGGACAAGTACCGCTGCCTGATCTGCGATTACATCTACGACCCCGCCGTGGGCGACCCTGACAACGGCGTCGCCGCCGGCACCGCCTTCGCGGACCTGCCCGAAGAATGGGTCTGCCCGCTGTGCGGGGCCGACAAGAGCAACTTCGAAAAGGTCTGACTCGCCCGCACCCGGAAGGGTGTCCCAGCTGCCAGGTGGCCGAAGCCATCCCGGATGGAGACAGAACCATGGCCAGAAAGCCCTATGTCGACAAGGACGTCTGCATCAGCTGCAACCTCTGCGTCGACACGGTCCCCGAAGTGTTCCGCATGGACGATGAGGATCTCGCCGAGGTCTACGACCCGAGCGGCGCTCCCGAGGAAAAGATCCAGGAGGCGATGGACGCATGCCCGGTGGCCTGCATCCTCTGGGAGGACTAGCTCCCCAGCTTGCCGGGCAGGGCGGGATCCCGTCCCCCTTCGTCACCCTGCGGGCGGGCCGCCTTTCCTACCGGGACGCTCTTCAGCTCCAGGAGAGGCTCCTCGATGGACGGCGGCGGCGGCGCGAGGACGTGCTGCTCCTGGTGGAGCACCCGCCCGTCGTCACCCTAGGCCGGGGCGGCTCCGAGGCCCACCTGCTGCACAGCCGGGAGGAGCTGGCCCGGCGCGGCATCGAAGTGCTGCGGACGGGGCGGGGAGGCGACGTCACCTACCATGGTCCGGGCCAGCTGGTCGGCTACCCGGTTGTCGACCTCGACCCCCTCGGGCGCGACCTGCATCGCTACCTGAGGATGCTCGAGGCGACCCTGATCGACACCCTGGCGGCCTTCGGCCTGGTCGCGGAGCGCATCCCGGGCAAGACCGGTGTCTGGGTGGACGGAGCCAAGATCGCCTCGATCGGCGTCGGGGTGCGCCGCTGGGTGAGCTGGCACGGCTTTGCCCTCAACGTGGCCGGAGACCTGACGGGTTTCGAGGCCATCGTCCCCTGCGGTCTGCCGGGAGTGAGGATGACCTCCCTGGAGGGACTGCTCGGCCGTCCCGTCTTGCTCGAAGACGTGGAAAGCGCGCTGGTCCGCGCCTTCTCCCGGGTTTTCGGCGGTCGCCACTCAGGAGAGTACGAAGAACATGAGCCGGCCCTCTAGACAAAAGCCCGACTGGCTCAAGGTCCGTTTTCCCGGCGGGCCCGGGGTCGCCCGCATCGAGCGCTACCACCGGGAGCTGGGCCTGCACTCGGTCTGCCGCAGCGCCGCCTGTCCCAACATGGGGGAGTGCTGGAGCCGGGGCATCGCCACCTTCATGGTGCTCGGCGACATCTGCACCCGGGACTGCGCCTTCTGCAACGTGCACGCCGGCGCGCCGGCGCCTGCGGAGCCCGCCGAGCCGGCGCGGGTGGCCCGGGCGATCGGGGAGCTGGGCCTGCGCCACGCGGTTGTCACCTCGGTGACCCGGGACGACCTGCCCGACGGCGGGGCGGCCCACTTCGCGGAAGTGACGCGGGCGATCCGCAAGCGGGCCCCCGGCTGCCGGGTGGAACTGCTCATCCCCGACCTGGGGGGAGACCACGGGGCCCTGGCGAGGATTCTGCGGGCCGCCCCCGACCTGCTGGGACACAACCTGGAGACGGTGCCGCGCCTCTACGGGGCGGTGCGCAAGGGGGCGTCCTACCGCCGTTCTCTCGAGCTGCTGGCCGCCGCCGCCCGGATCGCCCCCGGAGTGCCCCTCAAGTCGGGCCTCATGCTCGGCATGGGAGAGAGCCGCCGGGAAACCCTCGACGTCCTCGACGACCTGCGCCGCTCCGGCTGCCGCCGCCTCACCCTGGGCCAGTACCTCGCCCCCTCATCCCGCCACCACCCGGTGACCCGCTACCTGTCTCCCGAAGAGTTCGACGCTCTGCGACAGAAGGGGCTGGAGAGGGGATTCTCCCACGTTGAGGCCGGCCCCCTGGTGCGGTCCTCCTACCACGCCGAAGAACAGTTCGAGGAGTCGCTGCATGACAACCGTCCATGAGGCCCACGACACCATCATCCTCGGCTCCGGCCCGGCCGGACTGACCGCGGCCATCTACGCCGCCCGGGGCAACTGCTGCCCTCTGGTGATCCACGGCAGCCAGCCCGGGGGGCAGCTCACGACCACCACCGACATCGACAACTTCCCCGGCTTTCCCGAGGGGATCGACGGCCCGACCCTGATGCAGCAGATGGAGGACCAGGCGCGCCGCTTCGGCACCGCCTTCGTCCAGGGCGAGGTCACCCGGGTGGATCTGGAGGGCCCGCCCTTTCGTGTCTGGGTGGAGGACGAAATCTACCTCTGCACGTCCCTGGTCATCGCCACCGGCGCCTCGCCCCGGATGCTCGGCCTGCCCAACGAGTGGGACCTCTACGGCCGCGGGGTCTCCGTCTGCGCCACCTGCGACGGCTTCTTCTACAAGGAGAAAGAGCTGGTGGTTGTCGGCGGGGGCGACACCGCCCTGGAGGAGGCCGCCTTCCTGACCCGCTTCGCCCGCCGGGTGACGGTGGTGCACCGCCGCGACACCCTGCGCGCCTCCCCTCCCCTGCAGAAACGGGCACGGGAAAACGAACGGATCGGCTTCCGCTGGAACAGCGTGGTCAGCGCCATCCTCGGGGACAAGGAGGCGGGGGTTCGGGGGGTGCGCCTGAAGCACCTGCAGAACGGGCAGGAGGAGGAACTGGCCTGCGACGGGGTGTTCATCGCCATCGGCCACACCCCCAACACGGCCCTCTTCGAGGGGAAGCTGGAGATGGACGAGGGCGGCTACCTGGTCACCCGAAACGGCACCGAAACGAGTGTCCCCGGGGTCTTCGCCGCCGGCGACGTGCAGGACCACCAATTCCGCCAGGCCATTACCGCCGCCGGCAGCGGCTGCATGGCGGCGATGCAGGCAGAGCGCTATCTGGAGACCCTGCAGCAGGCGAAGAGCTGACGCTCCGGCAGCCGCCCCGTCTTCTCAGGACGCTCCCCGGCAAACGCCCTGTGGCCCGCACGGAAGCCACATTGCCAGCCGGGCGGGCCGCTGCTATACTGCCCGCGTCCCACCCGGCTCCTTTCGACTTTTGACCGCGGAAAGCATCCCCATGAGCCTCGAAGCCAACCTCAGCCCCGCCTGGATCGAATCCCTCTACCGGGCCTGGCAGGAGGACCCCGACGGGGTCCCCCCCGAATGGGGCGCCTTTTTCCGGGGCTTCGACCTGGGCCGGGAAGGCCCTCCCCCCCCAGGGGAAGGAGCGGAGGCTGCGGCCCCGACGCTCAAGCAGTCCGCCGTCCAGTCCCTCATCTACCGCTACCGGGACATCGGCCATCTCCTCGCCTGCACGGACCCCCTCTCCCCCTGCGCACTCGACCATCCCCTGCTCGACCTGGAAACCTTCGACCTGGAGACGGCCGACCTCGATCGTGTCTTCGCCGCCCGGGGCTTCCTGAAGGGACGGGCCACCCTCCGCGAAATCCTCGACACCCTGCGCCAGACCTACTGCCGCTCGGTCGGGGTGGAGTTCATGCACATCCAGGACCCGGCCGAGCGCCGCTGGCTGATCGATCGCATGGAGCCGACCCGCAACCGTCCCGAGCTCAGCGGGGAGGAGAAGCAGCTGATCCTCGAACACCTTCAGGAAGCGACCCTCTTCGAGGAATTCCTGCACAGAAAGTTTCTCGGCCAGAAGCGCTTTTCCCTGGAGGGGGGGGAGGCCCTGATCCCGGTCCTCGACGCCCTGGTGCGCCGCGCCGCCTCCCTCGGCGTCCGCGATCTGGTCCTCGGCATGCCCCACCGCGGCAGGCTCAACGTTCTCGCCAACATCTTCCACAAGCCCCTCGAGACGATCTTTGCCGAGTTCGCCGACAACCTCGAGTTCGGCTTCGTCGGCGAGGGGGACGTCAAGTACCACAAGGGCTTCTCCGTCGACCACCGCTACGGGGAGCACCCCATCCACCTTTCCCTCGCCTCCAACCCCAGCCACCTCGAGGCGGTCGACCCGGTCGTCGAGGGGAAGTGCCGGGCCCGCCAGGAGGGCTACGGCGCCGACGGGGAGAAACTTGTGCTGCCGGTACTGATCCACGGCGACGCCGCCTTCGCCGGCCAGGGCGTGGTCACCGAGACCCTCAACCTCTCCGGGCTCGAAGGGTACCGCACCGGCGGCACGGTGCACATCGTGGTCAACAACCAGATCGGCTTCACCACCGCCGCCGCCGATGCCCGCTCCACGCGGTACGCCACCGACGTCGCCAAGATGCTGATGGTGCCGATCTTCCACGTCCACGGAGAGGACCCCGAGGCGGCGGTGTCCGCCGTCCACCTCGCCCTCGACTACCGGCAGGCCTTCGGCCGCGACGCCGTGGTGGAGATCATCTGCTACCGCCGCCACGGCCACAACGAGGGGGACGAACCCTACTTCACCCAGCCCCTGATGTACGGCAAGATCAAGGACCGCCCCCCCGCCCACGAGGTCTACGCCGCGCGCCGCGTCGCCGAGGGGAAGAGCCCCGAGACGGTGGCGGCCGGGGCCGAGGCGATCCGCCGGCGCCTGGAAGAGGGCCTCGACCGGCCCTCCGAGCCGGTCGACCTCGGTTTCCGCGACAAGTGGGGGGAAATCGAACGGGACTACTCCCCGAAGGCGGTCTTCACCGGGGTCGAGACCGACCGGCTTCAAGCGCTGGCCCGCCAGCTGGCCGAACTGCCCGCCGGCTTCACTCCCCACCCCAAGGCCGCCAGGCTGATGGAAAAACGGCGCGAGGCGGTCCTGGCCGGCGCCGGCATCGACTGGGCCGCCGCCGAAGCCCTCGCTTTCGGAAGCCTTCTCGCCGAAGGGGTCCCGGTGCGCCTGAGCGGCCAGGACTCGCGACGGGGGACCTTCAGCCAGCGCCATTCGACCATTGTCGACATGGAGACCGGGCGAACTCACGTTCCCCTCGCCGCCCTCCCGGGCGGGGCCGCCTTCCGCCCCTTCGACAGCTCGCTTTCGGAGGCGGCGGTGCTCGGCTTCGAGTACGGCTATTCCCTGGAGACCCCCGGCGGGCTGACCCTCTGGGAAGCCCAGTTCGGCGACTTCGTCAACGGCGCCCAGGTCATCATCGACCAGTTCATCGCCAGCGGCGCGGCCAAGTGGGACCGGGCCAGCGGCCTCGCCCTGCTCCTGCCCCACGGCTACGAGGGGCAGGGTCCGGAGCATTCGAGCGCCCGCATCGAACGTTTTTTGCAGCTCTGCGCCGGGGACAACCTGGTGGTCGCCGTCCCCTCCACCCCGGCCCAGTACTTTCACCTGCTGAGGCGGCAGGTCCTGCAGAGCTTCCGGAGGCCGCTGATCGTCCTTACTCCCAAGAGCCTGCTGCGCCACCCCGAATGCGTCTCGGAGCTGGACGCCTTCGCCGGCGGCCCCTTCCGCGAGGTCCTTCCGGAGGAGACCGACACCGGGGAAACGACCCGGGTCCTGCTGTGCAGCGGCAAGGTTTACTACGACCTGGACGACCGGCGGAGAAAATCGGGACGCCGGGGGGTGGCGATCGTGCGCCTCGAACAGCTGTTCCCGCTGCGCTCCGACCTGCTGAAGGAAACGCTGGAGCCCTTCGCAGGCGCCGAGGTCGTCTGGGTGCAGGAGGAGCCGGAGAACGGCGGGGCCTGGCCCTTTCTCCGCCCCCGCCTGACCGCCCTGCTGGGGAAGGAGCCGCGCTACGTCGGACGGGATGCGGCCGCCTCCCCGGCGGTCGGTTCCCACCGCCTGCACACCCGGGAGCAGGAACAGATTCTGGCCGAGGCATTCGGCGACTGACCGCGGCGACGGCCGCGGCCCAAGGAGGATTTTCCATGGAAATCAAGGTTCCACAGATCGGCGAATCGGTGTTCGAGGCGACCCTGGCCAAGTGGCACAAAAAAGACGGGGAGACGGTGGCCAAGGACGAGCTGCTGTGCGAGCTGGAAACCGACAAGATCACGCTGGAGCTGCATGCGGAGATCGGGGGGGTGCTCGCGGTCGGTGCGGCCGAAGGCGACACCGTGAAGGTCGGAAGTCCCATCGGCACGATCCGGGAGGAAGCCGGGAGCGGCGAGAGCGCCGTGCAGGAAGCGAAAGAGGAGGCCGCGCCCAAGGCTGCCCCCTCCGAAGCGCCGGCGGCCAAGCCCTCCGGAGAATCGCCCCGGGGAGAAAAAAAAGAGTCCCCGGCCGCCCAGGCGAAACCGGCCGCCCCGGAGCCGAAAGGACGGATCACCCGCCAGCCGATGAGCCCGATCCGCCAGAAGATCGCGGAACGGCTGGTCGCGGGCCAACAGCAGGCCGCCCTGCTCACCACCTTCAACGAGGCTGACATGACCCGGGTGAAGGAACTGCGCAGAAAGCATCAGGGGCATTTCCGCGAAAAACACGGCGTCGGCCTCGGCCTGATGTCTTTCTTCGTAAAAGCCTGCGTGGAAGCGCTCAAGGAGTTCCCCGAGGTCAACGCCCGCATCGAGGGAACCGACATCGTCTACCAGCACTTCTACCACATCGGCATCGCGGTCGGCTCGGAGAAGGGGCTGGTGGTGCCGGTGCTGAGGGACGCCGAGCGGCTGCACTTTTCGGAGATCGAGAAGAAGATCGGCGAATTCGTCGAAAAAGTGCAGACCCACCGCATCGGCCTGGAAGACCTGCAGGGAGGGACCTTCACCATCAGCAACGGAGGGGTTTACGGGTCGCTGCTGAGCACCCCCCTGCTCAACCCGCCCCAGTGCGGCGTTCTCGGCATGCACGCGATCCAGGAGCGGCCGGTGGCCCGGGACGGCCAGGTCGTGATCCGCCCCATGATGAATCTGGCTCTGAGCTACGACCACCGGCTCGTCGACGGGCGCCAGGCGGTCGGCTTCCTTCGCAAGGTCAAGGACTGCGTGGAGGAACCGGAAGAAATGCTCCTCGAACTTTAGTCTCCCGGGAGACCAGCGCCCTCTAGGTCCGGGCCAGGCAGTCGCAGACCCGGCCCAGCTCCCGCTCCAGCCTCTCCAGCACCCCGGGGGCACCCGCCAGTTTTCCCGCTTCCCCCAGGGTCTCCAGCTCGTCGGCCAGCATGATGGCCGCCTGGGCCCCGAAGATGCCGGCCACCGACTTCAGATTGTGGGCGAGGCGCTCCAGCTGTTCCTCGTTGCCCTCCTCCAAGGCCCGGCGCATCCTGTCCAGCTGCCCCGGACAGTCCCGAAGAAAATCCCCGACCAGCTCGTCAAGAAAGGTCCGGTTGCCGTTGAGGGCCTCGAGGGTCGGCGAGAGGTCGATGGTGGGCACCGGGGAGGGCCGGGCCGGGTCCAAACAGCGAACGATGGCGCCGAAGAGTTCCTCCGGCTTGATCGGCTTGGCCACGTAGTCGTCCATCCCGGCCGACAGGAAGATCTCCCGGTCTCCCTTCATGGCATGAGCGGTCAGCCCGATGATGGGAACGGTGCCGGCCGAACCCTCCAGACGGCGGATGGCCCGGGTGGCGTCGAGACCGTCCATTTCGGGCATCTGCACGTCCATCAGCACCAGATCGACACCCCCCTCCTTCGCCTGCCGCACCACTTCCGCCCCGTTGGACACCGCAGTGACCTTCCACCCCCTGGCCTCCAGAAGGGCGCGAGCCAGTTTCTGGTTGATCGGGTTGTCTTCGGCCAGCAGAACCCGCAACGGAACTTCGGGAAGGCCTGACCCCTCTCCTGCCCCGACCGGGACTGGTCCCACAGGCGGAACGCCCTTGGCCGCCGGCGCTCCGGCCGGCGACTCCAGGGAGGCGAGAATCCCGTTGAAAAGCTCGGACTGCCTGAGCGGCTTGACCAGGTAGCAGGCGATGTCCAGATCGCGGCAGCGTGCCGCGGCACGTCCGACATCCTCGGTGGTCACCATCATCAGCGCCGGCCCTGTCATGTCCCGCTGGGGCCGGATCTGCTCGGCCAGGGCAAAACCGTACATACCGGGCATGCCGGAGTCGAGGAGGAGGAGCTGGAAAGGGTTTCGGCGGTCGCCGGCGTCGCGCAGGGCCCGCAGACCCTGTTCGCCGCCCCCGGCCAGGGTCACCTCCAGGCCCCAGCGTGTGAGCACCTTTTCCAGAAAGAGCCGGCTGGTGGCGTGGTCATCGACCACCAGGGTTCGGAGTCCGCGCAGTTGGGGGGTGAGGACATCGGAAGCGGCCGGGGGCGTCTCGATCGCCATGGGAAAATCGAGGGTGAAATGGAATGTGCTCCCCCGCCCCTCGACGCTCTCCACCCCGACAGTCCCTCCCATCAGCTCCACGATCTGCCTGGAAATGGATAGACCTAGCCCGGTTCCCCCGTGGGTCCGTGAAGTGGAGCCGTCCACCTGGGTGAAACTCCGGAAAATCCGGTCCATCTTGTCGGCGGGGATGCCGATTCCGGTGTCGCTGACCGTGAACTTCAGCAGGCAATGGCCGGAAGCAGGCCCGTCGGGCTCCTGCTCTACCCGCAGCACCACCTCCCCCTCCGCGGTGAACTTGATGGCGTTGCCCACCAGGTTGATCAGTACCTGGCGCAGGCGGCCGGCGTCGCCGACCACCCCCCACGGAACCTCCGGGGCGATGTGGCAGGCCAGTTCCAGGCCTTTCTGGTGCGCCTGCACGGCCAGCACCTCGACGGTCCCCTCCACGGTCTCCCGCAGATCGAAGGAGCGGCTGTCCAGTTCCAGCATGCCCGCCTCGATCTTGGAGAAGTCGAGGATGTCGTTGATCACCCGCAGAAGGGATTCGGCCGAGGTCTTGACCATGCCGAGCCACTCCCGCTGCTCCCGTTCCAGCCCGGTGCCGAGGGTGAGGTCGGTCATGCCGATGATGGCGTTCATGGGGGTGCGGATCTCGTGGCTCATGTTGGCCAGAAAGGCGCCCTTAGCACGGTTGGCCGCCTCCGCGGCCTCTTTGGCCCGCTCCAGTTCCTGGCGGGCCCGCTTGCGCTCGGTGATGTCGGTGATCACGGAGACGAACCCGATGACCTCGCCCCGGACGTCGCGCTTGTAGTTCCAGTCCACCTGCAGGTCGACGAGGCGCCCGTCACGGGTGCGGTTCCGGGCCTCGAAGGACTCGGGCGGCGGCTGTTCCGCCACCAGGTGGGCCAGGAAATCCCGCAATTCCCGCCTCGACTCCTCGGTGGGAAGGGTCGCCCAGATCGCCCCGCCAAGCAACTCGCCTTCGTCAAAACCGAGGATCTGGTGGTGGGCACGGTTGCTGAAGGTCACAACCCCGGCCAGATCGTTTTCGACGATCCCTTCGGGGGTGGTTTCGATGAGGGTCCGGAAACGCTCTTCGCTCTCGCGCAGCGCCTTTTCGATCCGGCTGCGCTCGACGAGTTCGGCTTTCAGCTCGCGCTCGGAGCGGGCCAGCCCCCGGAACAGGGACTCGTAGGGGGTGCGCAGCGATCCCTGGACCAGAGCGGCATAGACCAGGACGATGGAGAGGAGCTTGAAGACGTGCCCCAGAAAGTTGAAAAAGCCGAACACGTCCGCGTAGAGGGTGAAACTCAGTTCCGCCAGGATCGTGACCGCCACGGCGCCGAGCAGCAGGGTGAGAATGCGGCCGTTGATGGCCGCCCGCTTGCGCCAGAAGAGCGCCCCGGAGAGCCCCAGAAGCCCGGAAATGAGGTACTCGCTGCCGACCTTGAAAGGGGTCAGGCCGGTCCCCTCCACGAAGCAGGCCGGGAAGATCCTCAAGGGGACAATGACCGTCACCAGGGTCACGCCGACAAGAAGGTAGACGCCGAGCAAGAAGAGGGGGCGCACCGGACGGGGCCGTCCCAGGACCAGGGCGGCCAGCAAAAAAGAGAGACTCTGCACGTAGCGGGCGGCAACCCAGAGTTGGGTCGGCAGATCGGAGCCGCGGCCGGGGAAGACCCCCATCCCCTTGTAAGCCAGGACGTGCAGGAAATCGAGAGCGCCGACCACGAGGAAGGAGACGGCGAGCAGCTGCAGAGCGTTGTTCCTGCTGAAGGAGCGGGAGTTCCAGCCGATGCTGAAGACGGTGAATGCTACGGCCACGCTGAGGATCTCGACGATGCCGTGGAAGAGGAGGTAGTTGTGGCGGGACAGGGGGAAGAGCAGAACCAGGCCGAGAGCGCCGAGTCCGGCGAGGGTCAGCCGGCTCCGGAGGCCGGACCGGTGGGGAGGCGCGACCGTCTCCCCCGCTCCGGTTTCGACTTGCCTGGTTGTCGGGGCGCCGTCGTCCATGGAGAATCCCTCGTCCGACCCGGCGTGCTGGCGGCCTTGCGGCGCGGCCGAACTCCGCAAAATGATTTCAAGAGTTTATCCCGATCGGCCCGGTTTGTCATGTCAAATTTTGTTTGCGGAATTTGCGGGGAAGGGGAGGATGGGACGGCTGGCCGAAGGTCCGCCAGGGCAGGTCCCTTCAGTTGGGGCGGGGGCGGGGGGCCGGGGCGCTCTCGGCGGGAAGGACGAAGCGGCTGTAATGGCTTGTTACGTCCTCGATGATCTGGGTCGATTCAATGATCTGGCGAACGAGCTCTTTGAAGGCGTAACCCTCCCAGCCCGTGGCGGTATCGACGTTGATCCGCTGGGGGTTCTTCTTGGTGGCCAGGGCACGGTTGCGGCCATCGGAGACGAGGAGGATCCAAGCGTCGGCGACCTCGTTCTCGAGGATCTGTTAGGGTTGCAGCCGGCTCTGGTCGACCAGCAGCACCCGCGCCGAGAAAAGGTTGGCGATCCGGGTGATGGCCTCGCGGTGCTTGTCCACAAGGGCGTGGGACTGGGAGACCTTGGCGATATCGACGAATAGGGCCACCTTGGCACAGCAGAACTTTTCGTAATCGACCAGCGCCTGAGCTTGAATCATAGCGTTCACCTGTTTTCCCGGAATCAGTATCCGAAAGGATTTCGTCAAAAATCAATCGCTCTTCGATCGGGGCCGGCGGGGGGAGGAGGGTGACGCGAAGTGTAAAGACCCGCGTCCCGGAACATCAGACCTTATCCCTGGCCTTGCTGCACCCCTTTGCGTCTTTGCGTTAAAACCTTTGTTTCGACTGAAAGTTCGCTTCTTTGGGAGGGTCTGCGTATACACCAGAAAGACTTTACCCCCTCAATGCACATTTGCAAGGCAGGGGACTAAAATCGTGCGCCGGGTCCGATGCAGACGATAAGGACTCCTTCGGCCGGGCAGGGTCTTCGCAGGGGGCTACCAGTAACGGTAGGGGTAATGGGGATAGGGGCCGAGGGGAGGCCAGAAGGGGTCGTAATAGGGATAGAGGCCCCTGTATTTGTAATAGGGATAGGGCCTGTAGGTCCAGGGGGAATAAGGGGAGGGATAGTCCCGGGCATAGGAGGGCCATACCGAGGCCTCCCCGATGCGCAGCAGGGGATAGCGGTACTCGCCCTCGCCGAGGGGCTTGACCCTCGCCCCTTCGACGCTCCCTGTCAGGGTGACGAAGAGCCCGGGCTTGTAGTCCTCCGCCTCCAGGAACCGGTTGGTCAGGGCCAGAAAGCGCCCTTCCGAGGCCTTGTCGGTTTCCGGTTCTCCGTATTTGTCGAGAGGGAACTGAAGGATCTCAAGGGCCGAGCCCTCGCGGCCGGCCTCGACTTCCATGATCTGCCCGCCGACCAAAAGCACCGTGCCCCTGTATGCTTCGGGTTCTTCCAGGACCCGGGTGAAATCGACTTCCGGATCGACCTTTGAGAGGGCATCCTTGGAGATGGCGTGAAAACAGCCTCCGTTCAGAGCCAGCAGGGTCAGGGCGAGGAGCGTCACAGCGAAGCGTTGCATGGTTATTCCCTATCGGTGCGAGGGATGGTTACCCTGAATACGTGGGCTAGGGGAAAAGGGCGCGTACCTGGCCTTTATAAAGTGTCCCGAAACATCTGAGTCGCACCCGCAGCCTCTCCGTGGTTCATGGGACGCCGAAGCAGGTCGAGGGCTTGTGTTGATTTCCGGTCAGACTCTACGCATTCAAGGTTTGATACAAGTTTATCTCCGGGGCCCCTTTCGTCAACTCCCGCAGGGCCGCCCGTCAGGATCTGGGCAGGGGAACGACCATGATCGGAGAGGGGGCCTTGCGTAGCACCCGCTCGGCGACGCTGCCGAGAAATGCGTGTTTCAAAAGGCCCTTGCCGTGGCTTCCCATGACGACCAGATCGGCGCCGAGGCGTTCGGCCGCCTCCAGGATGCCGAGCGCCGGGGGGCCGTGATGAACTTCGATCCCTGCAACCCGTTCCGTCTCCTCATCCCGGCCGGCAAGCTCCTCCCGGACGAAATCGGCCAGTCGCTTCCGGATCTTCTCGGCGACCTCAGACTCGTGCTCCAGTTCCAGATCGGCGAAGCGCTCCTCGCCCATGACCGTCGCCACGTAGTTCACGGTCGCCGCATCCATCTCCGGCAGGACGTGAAGGATGTGGATATTGGCGTCGTGGCAGCGTGCGATGCCGAGGGCGTGACGAAAGGCGTGGGCGGCGTTGGGCGAGAGGTCGGTCGCGTAGAGAATTGTCCGGTACGTGGGAATCACGGCATCCCTCCTGTGCTGCCGGGCGCAGAGCCGCCGCGGCGGGAACGGGCTTTTTGCAGGGCATAGACCAGCCCCAGCAGGAGCAGGCCGAGCGGATACATGAGGTAGCGGTTGCCCACCCCGGCAAGACCGGCGAAGAAATCGGGGCGGAACATGACCGCCGCCACGGCCAGGAGCAGAGGCACCTCGTACAAGCGATTGCGGGCGACGAACCAGCCCTGGGTCGCCCCCGCGAAACAGAAGGCGCCGGCGCAGGTCATGGCGAAGATGGTCAGGCCCAGGGGCCAACTGTCGATCCCCCACAGCAGCAGATCGTGGTTGAAGATGAAGACGAAGGGGAGGACGGCGGTGCGGATATCGTACATGAAGCCCTGCAGCCCGGTCGGGATCGGCTCAGACCGGGCGATGGCGCTCGCCGCGTAGGCCGCCAGGCCCACCGGCGGGGTGTCGTCTGCAAGGATGCCGAAGTAGAAACAGAAGAGGTGGGCGGCGATCAGGGGAACGGCAAACCCCTGCCAGCCGGCGATGGTGACGATCGCCGGCGCGGTGAGGGAGGCCATGACGATGTAGGTGGCGGTGGTCGGCAGGCCCATGCCGAGCAACAGGCTGGCAAAGGCGGTGATGGCGAGCATCAGGTAGATGTTGCCCCCGCTCAGGTGATCGATGATCTCGGTAATCAAGCCGCCCAGCCCCATCGTCACCACCCCGACGATGATCCCGGCGGCGGCGGTGGCCACCGCCACGCTCACCATGTTGCGGGCCCCGGCGATCAGGCCGGCGACAATTTCGCCCCATCCGCGGCGCAGGGCCCCGGCGATGTCCCCCCCCGTCCTCGCGGCCCGCAGCGGATGCTGCAGCAGCATGATGACGGTCAGCGCCGCGGTGGCTCTGAAGGCGGCCAGGTCGGGGGAATGGCGGGGAACGATAAGCTCGTAGAGGAGCACCCCGAGGGGCAGCAGGTAGTGCAGTCCGGAGAGGAGAGTGGCGAAGAAACGGGGAAGGTCCGCCCGGGGCAGTCCCTCCAGACCCAGCTTGGAGGCCTCGATGTGGGTCAGGAAAAAGAGGGTGGCATAGGAGGCGAAGGCCGTGATCGCGGCCGCCTTGCAGACCTCGAGGTATGGGATGTTCACGTACTCGGCGATGATGAAGGCGGCCGCACCCATGATCGGGGGCATGATCTGGCCGTCGGTGCTCGCCGCCACCTCGATGGCCGCCGCCTTCTTCGCCGGGTAGCCGACCTTCTTCATGAGGGGGATGGTGAAGGTCCCGGTCGTCACAACGTTGGCGATGCTCGAACCGGAGACCAGGCCGGTGAGGCCGCTGCTCATCACCGCGGCCTTGCCCGGCCCCCCCTTGTAGCGGCCGAGAAGGCTCATCGCCAGGTCGATGAAGAACTTGCCCCCCCCGGCCTTCTCGAGCATCGCCACGAAGAGGACGAAGAGGAAGACGATGCGCGCCGAGACATCGAGGGGGATGCCGAAGATCCCCTCGGTGGTCAGGGAGATCTGCCCCACGTAGCGGCCGGGGCTGACCCCCTTGAAGGCCAGGAAGTCGGGCATGTAGGGCCCGAAGAAGGCGTACAGGGAGAAGAGGATGGCGATGATCGGCAGGGCCGGGCCGATCACCCGGCGCGTCGCCTCCAGCAACGCCACTACCAGCAGGATGCCGAAGAGCATGTCGCGGCCGATCGGCAGGCCGACCCGGGTGGCGAGCCCCTCGTAGTCGATGGCGATGTAGAGGGCCGCCCCCGCCGCCAGGGAGGCGAGAAGGAAATCGGCCGCGGGAATCGTGCGCGTCTCCCCGAGCCAGCGCAGCCCCGGAAGAGAAAGCCGTCTTCGCAGGGTCGGGTAGGAGAGAAAGACGATGACAAAGGCGAAGGCGAGGTGGATGGCCCGGGAGTAGGTGGAATCAAGGGTCAGCCAGCTGGCCAGAGAGAGCTGGAACAGGGACCAGATCAGGGCCACCGTCGGAACCACTTGCCGTTGCCAACCCCTGGGCCGGCGCAGGCCAAGTTCCTCCTCTTCCTGCATCCGCCGTGCGGCCTCGAGCCCGGTGCCTTTGCCTCTGTAATGGTCTTCGGCCATACACTGACTCCTGGAACAAGGGCAAAGGAAGGTGGTCCCCCCAGTGGAAATCGGGGCCGTAAGTTTTCCGAGATTTTGGGGATTCGACGAAAGGGGGCATTCTGCCTCCCCCTTCGCCGCCGCCGGAGCGGAGTGGATGCATTTGGAAAGATGCGGACGACTGTCCGAAGCCGAAGGCAGGTTTTCGTCCGCGCCAACGTCATCTGCGCAGCGGAGGGAAACCGCCCTCGCGAGGCGAGGGCGGGCAAGGCGTTGGGGACGCACAGGGGGCCAGGGAATTGGGCGGGCAATCCCCTGGCCCCCTGCGGGGGCGAGTCCCCGCTTTCCCCTTCAATTCAAAGCGAGGGGACAGTTTCGCCGGCCCCAGGAAGAAAAAAAGCAGGGGTCCGCATCGCCTACCCCCTCTATCCCTTTACTCCATCAGCCCCGCTTCTTTGAAATACCGCTCCGCCCCCGGGTGCAGGGGGGCACTGAGCCCCTGGAGCATGGACTTTTTGGTCAGGACCTTGTAAGCGGGGTGGAGGCCCTTGAACTCGTCGAAGTTCTCGAAGACCTCCTTGGTGACTGCGTAGACGACGTCCTCGGGCACGTCGGCCGAGGTGCAGAGGGTCGCCTTGACCCCGAAGGTCGGCACGTCGGCCTCGTTGGCGACTCCGGGGTAGAACTCGACCGGAATGAGCGAGGGCGCATAGTAGGGGAACCGGGCGGTCAGTTTGGCGACGGTCGCCTCGTCCACCGGGACGAAACGGACCTTGCGGGCCCCGGCGACTGCTTCCTTGACCGACCCGTTGGGGTGGCCGACGGTATAAAAGTAGGCGTCGATGCGTTCGTCCTGAAGCATCCCGGCCGATTCGGCGGCCTTGAGTCCCTCGGCCCGAAAATCGTTTTCCGGGTCGATGCCGGCCGCCTCGAAGAGGTCGCCGGCATTGCCCCGCTGGCCGGAGCCGGGGTTGCCGATGCTGACGGTCTTGTCCCGGAGCTCGGCGAGAGTCTGGATGCCGCTGTCCACGGCCGCGACCAGGGTCACCGACTCGGGATGGATGGAGAAGACGGCGCGCAGTCTCTGCTGTGGGTTCCCGTCCCAGTCCGCTCGCCCGTGGTAGGCCTGGTATTGACGGTCGGACTGAACGATGCCGAACTCCAGGTCCCCGGTCATGATCGCGTTTACGTTGAAGACTGAACCGCCGGTCGACTCCACGGTCGCCCGCAGGCGGTATTCCTTGGCCTTCTTATTGACCATTTTGCTGATGGCGCCCCCGGTGGGGTAGTAAACTCCGGTGACTCCCCCCGTCCCGATGGTGGCGAATCGCATGGCGGCGGATTTCTGCGCGTCCGGGGCTTCGACTGTCGCCTGTTGCTCTCCCTTGCACCCGAACAGCAGAAAGGCGACGATGGCCAGCACTGCGCCTGTTCTCATAATATCCTCCTGGTGATGGCCTTCTGAAGGGCCGGGGAGCGTGCGTTTGATCAAGACCCCGGCGAGGTGAATTTCATGAGAAACTTACCAGAACGGCAGGGCCTGTCAAGGTTTCATGAAAAAAGGGAGCCCGGCGGGCTCCCTTTTGAAGGGTCTAGGAGTTGAGCGGAGGCAGCCTAGAAAGCGTTGATCCTGCGGATAAAGGCTTTGAGCAGGCCGTAGCTGTGATGGTTGAATTCGAAGCTGAGACGCGGCAGGTGAACGAGGTCGGGCTGGTCCAATTCTTCGGGGAGGGGACCGGTAATCCGAAGGGAGCTGCCGGGCTCGATGATCTCGTGGAACTCCTTTTCCAGGATGTCCAATTGCTCGGCGGTCAGGGGGCGGTTGAGGCGAATGACCAGGGTATCTCCGACAAAACGGCTGGAGTGGTAGATCCGGTAGAAGTCCTCGATGATCCGCACCGCCTCGGCCGGGTCGCGAGTGACGGAGAAGAGGCTGAAATCTTCACCGGAGATCAGCCCCCGCTTGAGCAGGGTCTCCTTGATGAAGTGGAACCATTTCTCCCAGTAGTCCCCCTGGTCGTCGTCGATGAGCACCAGGGGAATAGGGGGGTTCTTGCCCGTCTGAATCAGGGTCAGGGTCTCCATCGCCTCGTCGAGGGTGCCGAACCCGCCGGGGAAGAGGACAACCGCCTGGGCCTCCTTGAGAAAGGCCACCTTGCGGTTGAAGAAGTATTTGTACGTGATGACGTTGCGGCTGCCGTTCATTACCGGGTTGGTCTCTTGCTCGAAGGGGAGGCGGATGTTCACCGCGAAGGAGTTCTCAGCTCCCGCGCCCTCGTTGCCGGCCTGCATGATGCCTCCCCCGCCGCCGGTAATGGCCATGAAGCCCCGTTCGGCAAGCATCCGGGAGAAGGTCACGCATTTCTGGTAGATCGGCTCTTCCGGGCTGGTCCGGGCCGAGCCGAAGATGGTCACCTTCATTCGGTCCCGGTGAGGACAGAACACCTTGTTGGTATAGCGCATCTCCTTCATGGTGGTGCGCATCAGCTTGAGGTCGGCCAGGTAGTCGGTCTCCTGGCCGGCCTTGAGGGCGGTGATGATCATCTCCCGGATAATGCCGGGGTGGTTGACCACCGTCATGCGCAGGATGTCGTCGATCAGTTCGTCGAGTTCGTTGTTGGATCGGCTGAAATTCAGTTTCATCGATATCCCTCTCTCGTATCCGGCCCCGCGGGGCCTCTCACGGTGCCGTGGCTATCCCTGCTCCCGCCCGTCGCGGGCCAGCAGGGGAGCGTCTCCGAGGCGGGCCAGTCGTATGAACAGGCCGCGGGGGCTGGAGCCGGCGTAGCGCCCGTCGAACTCCCCGTACAGCCGTCTCAGGTCGGCGTCGAGTCGGTAGAAGGCCTCCCGGTCCGCAGGCGCCATGCGCGCCTCGACCTCTTCGCAGATAAAGGTGACGCAGTTGAAAGGGCGCCGCCCCGGGTCGAGCCGGCACCCGCCCTCTCCGAGAAAGGGACAGGGGCGTGTGAAATCGGGCTCAGGGGGGGACTGGCCGGAACACAGGAAGCCGAGCAGGTTGACCAGGGACAGGTGGTTTTTGCCCCGGTCGCAGCACAGCCCCCCGCAGCCGCGGCAGCACTCCTGTCCCTCGGCCGCCGAAAAGAGCTCGTGGATCTGCCGCTGCACAGCAGCAATGCGCTCAAGGCGGGGAGACATCCAGGCCTCCTCGGTTTGAACCTGGCGGGCCAACTCGGCCGTTACGCGCTCCACCGCGTTGCGCCAGGTCGAGAGCAGGCTGTGGGGACATTCAGTCATGTCGCAGACCCCTTCACGGTCCTGGCCGGTCGGGCGCCGGAGCTCGATGGGGACCCCGGCGCTCTGGTGGAAAAAACAAACGGCACAGCCGGAAAGCGGTTGCGCCGTTTGGCTTAAAAAAGTGGCCGAAGAAGGCCGTAAGCCGGGTCCTGTTCCCCGCACCGGTTGCCCGGAACGGGGCGATGATCATTCCTCTAGGACCGCCGTTGCCGACGGCCTCAAGCAGCCTAACCCGGGAGCCTCGGACGAGCCGCCCTCGAACGCTCCCCTATTTGGCCTTGCTCCGGATGGGGTTTGCCTAGCTTCCGGCGTCGCCGCCGGAACTGGTGAGCTCTTACCTCACCCTTTCACCCTTACCCGCCGTGGCCGAAGCTTGGGCGGGCGGTCTGCTCTCTGTGGCACTTTCCCTAGGGTCGCCCCCGGTCCCCGTTAAGGACCATCCTGCTCTGCGGAGCCCGGACTTTCCTCCCGCCCCCGAAGGGGCCGGCGATCATCTGGCCTTCTTCGACCACAATTGTCATTGTACCCTTGTCGCCCCGGTAGGAAAAGGGCCCTTCGCCTTACTGCTCCTGGTGAACATAGAGGAGTCGGTTGCAGTGGGGACAGGTGTAGATCTCGTTTCTTCGCAGAAGGCTGTTGAACAACTGCGGCGGCAGGTGCATGTTGCAGCCGAGGCAGGTGCCTCTGCGCGCCTCGACCACGGCCAGGCCGCCGCGTCGATCGAGAAGCATCTGGTAGCGCTTGCGCATCGAAGACGGAATCTGGTCGAGCAGGACTTTTCTTTTGCCGTCCGACTCGCCCAGAACCTGGTCGTAATCGGCCAGGGAAGATGCGATCTCCGCGTTGCGGGACTTCACCCTGGAGGCGATGGTCTCCACTTCGCCCGACTTCTCCTGTCGATCCTTGTCGAGGACCTCGATCTCGGCGTTCTTGGCCTCGATCCGGTCCTGAATCTCCTTGTTGAGCTTCTTGGCGGTGTCAACCTCCTTCAGGACCGCGACGTACTCCTTCTGGGTCTTGATGGCGGGGAGCCTTCCCTCGGCCTTCTCGATGTTGGCCTGCTCTATCTCCAGAGCCTGCCTCAGCTCTTTGTGCTGGGCCTGAAGGGCCTCGATCTCGTCTACCAGACTGTCCAACATGGACTGCACCGTTTCCAGTTCGGCAGCGAGCGAAGCCTGTTCAGTTTCGAATTCCCGTCGGTTCTCGCGCGTTTTGATCATTTCACGATCGAGTTCCTGCAGCTCGATGAGCAGTCCCATCTTTTCTTGCACCTGTGTACCTCCCATCCGCTTCCTGTGGTATCGACGGCCTTGTTAGAGTGTAAAGAAAAGGGGGACTCAGATCACCCGAAACGGGTCCTGCTCCCCCTCCATTTCCAGAAATTCGACAGTGATGCGGCGCGTTTCCGCCGCCTTCCCGAGGGCTCTGGCCAGTCCCTTGACCATCAGGTGTTCAGTGGCGAAATGCCCGGCATCGATGATGGCCACCCCCTGGTTTTCGGCGCTCTGGGCCTCGTGGTACTTGACGTCCCCGGTGAGCAACAGGTCGGCTCCCTGCCGGGCCGCCTCGGCGAGGACCGAGGCGCCGCTTCCTCCGCACAGGGCCACCTTGCGGATTTTCCTTCCGGGCTCTCCCACCAGCCGCAGGGCCGGCGCGCCGAGGGCCTTCTTGACCCGCTCGGCGAACACCCCCAGGGTGGTCGCCTCGGCGAGGCGGCCGATCCGCCCCAGTCCCACATCGCCGCGGCGGTTGCCAAGGGGGATCAGGTCGTAGGCCACCTCCTCGTAGGGGTGGACCTTGATCATTTTGGTTACCGCGCGGTTCAGGCCCTCCCGGGGGAGAATTGTCTCCAGGCGGACCTCCTCGGCCCGTTCGTCCTCGCCCACCCTTCCCCGAAAGGGCCGGGTGCCGGGCCCGGGGCGGAAGCTTCCCGTCCCCGCGGAGCGAAAGGAACAGCGGTCGTAGTTCCCGACCCTGCCGGCTCCCGCGGAGAACAGGGCCTCGGCGACCGAGTCCTCGTGGCCCGCCGGGACGAAAACAACCAGCTTGTGAAGGTCGCCGGCGGCGGACAGGAGCGGCCGCCTCTGGTCCAGTCCCACCCGGTCGGCGAGCCAGTCGTTGAGGCCCCCGGCGGCACGGTCGAGGTTGGTGTGGACACTCAGTACCCCGATCCCTTCGCGTACGGCGCGGAACAGGAAACGCCCGGTGGCGTCAATGGGGACCAGGCTCTTGAGGGGCTTGAAAATGAGGGGATGGTGGGTGATCAGGAGCTTGGCGCCGGCCTCAGAGGCCGCGTCCAGGGCTCGTTCCGTGGGGTCGAGGCAGATCAGGGCCCGCTCGACCGGGGCGGCGGGGTCCCCCACCTGGAGTCCGACATTGTCCCACTCTTCGGCAAGCGCCGGGGGATAGAGGGCGTGGACCAGACCGACCAGGTACTGAATGCGAACGACAGACTCCCTTTTCATGCTCTCCGGGGGCGGAAAAAAAGAGAGTGCAACTCTGGTGTCGTCGCACTCTGGGCTAACAGTGATTTGTGACATATCGGCATGAGTTCTGGACTCATTTCGCTCCTTGGTGGTGGGCCCACCAGGATTCGAACCTGGGACCGACCGGTTATGAGCCGGTGGCTCTGCCAGCTGAGCTATAGGCCCAAACAAGAAGCTTCAGTTTATGGTTTTGGCCCTGGCCTGTCAAGGCCTATTGCGGGGCGTCAGGTCGTCTCCTGAAAGCTCTTCAGGCGCCGGGCCCGGCTCGGGTGGCGCAATTTGCGCAGGGCCTTGGCCTCGATCTGCCGGATGCGCTCCCGGGTGACGGAGAAGTCCTGTCCCACCTCCTCGAGGGTATGGTCCGACTTCTCCCCGATGCCGAAGCGCATGCGCAGTACCTTCTCTTCCCGCGGGGTCAGGGTCGAGAGGATCTTGGCTGTCTGGTCGGAGAGGTTGCCCTTGATGACCGCCTCGAGGGGAGAGATCACCCCCTTGTCCTCGATGAAGTCGCCGAGGGAGGAGTCCTCCTCCTCGCCGATAGGGGTTTCGAGGCTGATCGGCTCTTTGGCGATTTTGAGCACCCGGCGGACCTTCTCCAGGGGGAGTTCCATCCGCTCGGCGATCTCCTCGGGGACCGGCTCGCGCCCCATTTCCTGCACGAGCTGGCGGCTGGTCCGGATCAGCTTGTTGATCGTTTCGATCATGTGCACCGGAATGCGGATGGTGCGGGCCTGGTCGGCGATGGCTCGGGTAATGGCCTGGCGGATCCACCAGGTGGCGTAGGTGGAGAACTTGTAGCCGCGCTGGTACTCGAACTTGTCCACCGCCTTCATCAGGCCGATGTTCCCCTCCTGGATCAGGTCGAGGAACTGCAGGCCGCGGTTGGTGTACTTCTTGGCGATGGAGACCACGAGGCGCAGGTTCGCTTCAACCAGTTCGGACTTGGCCTGGGACGCCCGGTACTCCCCCTTGTGGACCTCCTTGAGGGACTCGAGGAGTTCCTCGGGGGCGAAGCCCGACTCCTCTTCGACCTTCTTGAATTTGCGCTGGGCGCTCTTCAGGCGCTTCTCCACCACGAGCAGGGACTCCATGGGAACCCCGAGCTCCTCGGAAACCTTTTTCGCCTCCGCATCGCTTTTGCGCATCCGGCGCAGCAGTCGCTTGATCTCCTTGTGGGGCTGCTTCAGCTCCCCCTCGCAGGCCTTGATCTCGGCCATGCCCTTCTTGACCTGCTTGGCCAACTCCTTGAGCCGGTCGACAATCTTGGCGACCTGGAAATCCTTCAGCCGGATCTGGCGCATGAGCTCGGCGATTTCCCCCTTGAGGTTCCGGCACTCCTTGTCCAGGGCTTTGCGCTCCTCGCCGCTCTTGCCACTCTGCTCTTCGCGCAGCGTCATGAGGCGGCTTTCCTGTTCGCAGATCTTGGCCACCAGTTCGAGGACGCGATGACTCTGCTTCTCCTCTTCTTCGCTTCCTTCTTCCTCTTCGAACTCTTTGGTGATTTCGGCGACGCTGATCTGCCCCCTGGTCAGCCGTTCGCCCAGGGAGATGACTTCCTTGAAGGCGATGGGGGTCTTCATGATGACCCGGGTCACCAGCGCCTCACCCTCTTCGATGCGCTTGGCGATCTCCACCTCGCCTTCCCTGGTCAGGAGGGAGACCTGGCCCATCTCCCGCAGGTACATGCGGACAGGGTCGGAGGTGCGACCCAGGGTTCCGGCCTCGAACTCGGCCTCCTCCTCTTCCTCATCGTTGTCCGAGCCGTCATCCTCGAGGACCTGCTCCTTGCGCAGGGCGATCTTCTGCTCCGAGTCGACGACCTCTATATCCATTTCGCCGAACATGCTCATGACATCGTCCAGCTGGTCGGAAGAGACCATGTCCGCGGGAAGGATGTCATTGACCTCATCATAGGTGAGGTACCCCTTTTCCTTCCCCAGGTCGATGAGCTGTTGCACTTCTTCCATGCTGTTTTTCTTGGACATGCCGGTTTTTCTCCTCTCGATTCCCCCCGACGGGGATCTATCTTTATTTCTTGGCCGGGGCTTCAAGCCGTTTTCGAATATCGAAGAATTCCCTCTGGTGTTCCGCGTGGCGTTCCCAATCGCCTTCCTGCTCGGTCTGTCGCATAAGCTTTTTCAGTTCGTCGCAGCGGAGCTTGAGGCGTGTCTTTTCCGTCGCCCGGCGGCAGCCCTCGAAAAGCTCTTCTGCGTTATCGGCAAAAGCCCCGTCATCCTTTATAAGAATACCCGATACAATCGCCTTTTGGTCCTCGCTGAGGCGTTCTCCGTGGAGCAGGCCCTCCAGGCTGAACGGGGAACATTCCAGCATCGCCTCGGCCACGGCCCGGTGGTCCGGGCCGATGAACAGCTCCCCGGCCCCTTCCTTGCCGACCCTCCCGCGCACACCTGCATCGACGGCCATCAGCTGCAGCAGCCAAGCCTGGGCCTTGGACTCTTTCGGGCGCTGGCGGGGCGGGCCTCCCTCTTCCCGGGGAGCCGCGGCCCCGGCGGGGGCGGCGGGCCGGGGCGGGACGGCCGCCGGTTTTTGATTCGGCCGCTGCATTTTGGTTCGAAGCAGCGACTCGTCCAGGCCGGTGCGCTCGGCCAGCGCCTTCAGGTAAAGGCCGCGCTCGATGTCGCTGGACAGGAGCCGCATCTTGCCGGCCACCTCCTCGGCGGCCCGCGCTTTGCCCTCGATGCTGTCGCCCCGGGCGGCAAAGACCGCGTCCGTGTAGGCCTCGAAGACCGGCCGCGCCTCCTCCAGTCTCTTCGCGAAGCCCTCGTCCCCGTGGCGCTGGAGAAAGGAGTCGGGGTCCTCCCCCGCCTCCAGTGCGGCCACGGCCACGGTCAGCCCCTGGCCGAGCAGAACGTCCATCGCCCGGAAGGTCGCCTGCTGGCCGGCCCGGTCCTGGTCGAACAGAAGGACCACCCGCTTCGCATAGCGTTTCAGGAGTCTGCCGTGCTCCTCGGTGAGGGCGGTTCCGCAGGTCGCCACGGCATGGCCGAATCCGGCCCGGTGCAGGGCGAGTTGGTCGAAATATCCCTCCACCACCACCACTTCGTCCCGCCGCCTCATCTCCTCCTTGGCCTGGAACAGGCCGTAGAGGACCTGCCCTTTGTGGTAAAGGGGGGACTCGGAAGAGTTGATGTACTTGGGGAGGCTGTCGTCGAGGACTCTGCCTCCGAAAGCCGCCACCCGCCCGGACGCGTCCTGGATGGGAAAGATCAGCCGGTTGCGGAAAAGGTCGTAGTCCCCCCGACCCTGGCGCCCCTCGCGGATAAGTCCCAGCTGCCGTGCCACCTTGGGGTCGAACCCCTTGCCCTCCAGATGCCGGGCGAGGCCCTCCCACTCCGCCGGAGCGAAGCCGAGCTGAAAGGCGCGCGCCGTCTCTCCGCCGTAGCCTCGCTGCTTGAGATAGCGGCGGGCCGGTCCCCCCTGAGGGTCCTCGAGAAGAATCTGGTGGTAGAATTCGGCGGCCACCTCGTTGACCCTCGACAGCCGGTCCCGCTCCTGGCGGCGTTGCTCCTCGGCAGGGGTCAGGCGCTGTTCCTCGACCTCGATGCCGACCCGCTCTCCAAGCCGGCGCACCGCTTCGGGAAAGGAGAGCCCCTCCATTCTCATCAGGAAGGAGAAGACGTTTCCCCCGACCCCGCAGCCGAAGCAGTGGAAGATCTGCCGGGGAGCGTTGACGTTGAAGGAGGGGGTCTTCTCCGAGTGGAACGGACACAGTCCCTGGTGGTTGGCCCCCGAGCGCTTCAGGGGCATGTAGGAGGAGACCACCTCGACGATGTCGGTGCGTTCACGGATCTCGTCAACCTTCTCCTCCGGTATCCGTCCCGCCATTACCCTCTCAACTCCACGACCGTTACGTTGTTCCCGCCGTGAGCCAGGTCGGCGGCATGAAAGGCCTTTACCGCCCGGTGTCCGCCCAGGTAGTCGCGGACCACCCGGCGCAGAATGCCTTCGCCGGCGCCATGCACCACTTCCAGCTGTTCTTGCCCCTGCAACAGGGCATCGTCCAGAAATCGGTCGAGCAACAGCAGGGCGTCCTCGGCCCGCTGGCCCACCAGCATCAACCTGGGGTTGAATACGTCCCGGGTCACCGCGCTGCGCACCCTGCTCGCTGGGGCTTTGCCCCGGAAGCGGCGGGGGCTGAACTGCTCAAGGTCGGCCAGGAGCAGGCGCAGTTTCTTGCCCTGCACCAGCAGTTCCGCCTCTTTGCCCTGCACCCGGGCTACTTCCGCCTCGGCCCCCAGGGCGGGTACGCGCAGGATCTCCCCGACCGCGACTTCCTTCGGGACCAGCCCCCGGCGGGGCGGGGCGGGACGGCGGCGGGCCAGGTCTTCCCGCACGTCCCTGAACTCGCCCCCGATGCGGGCCTTGGCGGCGGTGTCCGGAGCAGCGGCGCCGGCCTCTTTCAGGAGTGTCTTGAGGCGGCCCTCGGTCTCGCGCACCATCTGTTCGCCGCGCCGGGTCGCTTTCTCCAGGATGCCCCGCTTCTTTTCCTCCAGCTCCGTGAGCAGCGCCTTGCGCCGCTCACGCTCCTGGTGAGCGCGGCGGCGCAGTTCGGCCGCCTCGACCCGGTCCTGCTCCAGTTCCTTGCGCAGCCGGTTGAGCCTCTCCAGCAGGTTCAGCCCCTCGCGCTCCTCGTCCCGAAGGTAGCCCCCCGCCCGCTCGAGCACGTCCTCGGGCAGGCCGAGGCGGCGGGCGATGGTAAAGGCGCTGCTCGCTCCGGGAATGCCGTAGTGCAGCCGGTAGGTCGGGGCGAGGGTCTGCTCGTCGAACTCCACCGCCGCGTTCTCCACCCCGGTTTCGATCTGGGCGTAGCCTTTGACCAGGTTGAGGTGGGTGGTGACGATGGTTCGCGCCCCCCTGTCGCGCAGGGAGTCGAGTACCGCCATGGCCAGGGCTCCGCCCTCGGCCGGGTCGGTGCCGGTGCCGGCCTCGTCGAGCAGTACCAGGGAATCGCCGTCGGCCTGCTCCAGGATCTGTCCGATGCGGGTCAGGTGCCCGGAAAAGGTGGACAGGTCCTCTTCGATGCTCTGTTCGTCGCCGATGTCGGCGAACACCTTGCCGAAGAGCCCGACCCGGCTGTCGGGTCGGCAGGGAACGGGCAACCCGGAGCGCACCATCAGTACGAGCAGCCCCGCAGTTTTCAGCGCCACGGTCTTGCCGCCGGTGTTGGGTCCGCTGATCACCAGGGTGTCGGAATCCTCGCCCAGGAGCAGGTCGACCGGCACGGCAGGACGATCCCGGGGCGAGCCGTCACCGGTAAAGAGGAGCAGGGGATGGCGCGCCTGCCTCAGTTCGACCACCGGCCCCTCGGCCAGTTGCGGTGCAACGCCGCCGCTGCGCAGGGCGAATTGCCCGGCCGCAGAGAGCAGGTCGAGCCGGGCCAGGACCTCCTGGTTCTCCCCGAGCTCCGCGGACGCCTGGCGCACCGCCCTGGAGAGGCGGCGCAGGACCCTCTCGACCTCCCGCTGCTCCTGGCGCTGCAACGCCTGCAGTTCGTTGTTCCGTTCCAGGACTGCAACCGGCTCCAGGTACAGGGTCTGGCCGCTGGCCGACTCGTCGTGGATGAAGCCCTTGACCTGGCCGCGGTGGTCGGCCCGAAGCGGAACCACGTAGCGTCCGCCCCGCTCGGTAATGATCCGATCCTGAAAGGCGGCGGCCAGTCTCTCCGAGACGAGGAGATCCTCCAGGGCTCTGCGGATCCGGCTCCGCAGTACGAGAGTCTGTCTGCGCAGATCCCCCAGTTCGGGCGAGGCGCTGTCCAGGACCTCGCCGCGGGCCCCGATGCTTTCGCGCAGGGCCTGCCCCAGTTACTTGAGGGGGTTCAGCCGGCCGCTCAGGGCGGCGAGCCGCGGGGCCCGGTCGTGGCCGCTGAAGTGGCGACGGCAATCCCGGGCCGCCTCCACGCTGGAGAGCACCTCCAGCAGAGCCGTCGGCGACAGCCATGCCCCTTCGGCCCGGACCTGTCTCAGGTAAGGGCGCAGGTCCTGGCATCCCCCCACGGGGGGGCGGCCGGCCTCCTTCAGCAGGGCCATCGTTTCCGTGACCTCGGAGAGGGTCTCGACAACCTCCTCCCGGCTCCCGAGGGGGGCGATGGCCTCAGCCTTCTCCCTGCCGGGATCGGTGATCGTGAACCCTGCAAGCAGGTCCTTGACCTTGTCGTATTCCAGAACCCGGAGGCTCTTTTCGTTCATCAACGCTTCTGGACGTCCCGGGAGTTCGGATTAGCGCCGCTCGGCAAAGGTTTCGAGGCTGCCGTGGAAAGCGGCCTCGCCGAGTTTCACGAAGGGTGGAGCCAGTTGCGATCCTCGAAGAAAGACGGCGACCGTCTCGGATTTGGCGAAGGAGAGGCCGTAGAGGACAACTGCCAGAAGCAGCACCCCTTCGGCCAGGCCGAACAGGCCGCCAGCCACCCGGTTGAATCCGCCGAGAAAGACCAGCTTGACAAGCCTCGAGAGCAGAAATCCGAGGGCCGAGAAGGCCACCAGGGCCGAAAGGAACAGGGCCAGGAAGGCGGCCACCACGCAGAGTTTGGCCGGCAGGTCAAAACTCTGGATCATCCACTCGGCCAGCGGCGCGTGAAAGCGAAAGGCCAAAAAGCCCCCCACAACCAGCCCGGCCAGGGAGCAAACCTCCTTGAGCAGGCCCCGCAACAGTCCCTTTATCAGGGAGACCGCCAGCAATACCAGGATGGCGATATCGACAACGCCCATCTTCCCTCCTTACCTGCAGGTCGGCGCCCTAAACGGTAAGGCGCGCCTTGACCAAGTCGCTGACCAGGCGGCCGTCGGCCCGGCCCCGGGTCTTGCCGGTGACGATCTTCATGACAGCACCCATCTGCTTCATGGAGGAGGCGCCGGTCTCGGCCACCGCCTCCTCGACGAGGGCCCGAATCTCGTCCTCGCTCAACTGGGAGGGAAGGAACTCCTGAAGTACCGCGACTTCCTGCTCTTCCTTCTCGGCCAACTCCAGGCGACCGCCCTCGCGATAAAGCTGTGCCGACTCCTTGCGTTGCTTCACCAGGGTCGACAGCACGGCGATGGCCGCTGCCCCGTCGAGTTCGCACCTCTGCTCGATCTCTTTATTTTTGATGGCCGTCCGAGCGAGGCGGATGGTGGCGAGGCGCAGGGCGTCCTTGGCCTTCATGGCCGCCTTCATGGCTTCGATCAGGCTGTCTTGAATGTTCATGGATACCGCCCCGGGTTGGTTGGCAAGAAAAACGCAAAAGAGGGCACGCGGTCCCCCGCTGCCCCTCTGCAGTAAATTTCCATACCTATCTCTTTTTTACGAGCGGGTCAAGCTATTTGTTGCGGCTTTGCTTTTCTTCGATCCCGGACATGCCGAAGCGGCGCCTGAGTTCGGCGTAAATCCGCTCGGGAGGAAGGTCGTAATGGCCGAGCAGCACCAGGACGTGGAAGAAGAGGTCGGCCGCCTCGTAGACGATCTCCTCGGGGTCGCCTCCCTTGCCCGCCACAGCGAGTTCGGTGGCCTCCTCGCCGACCTTGCCGAGGATCTTGTCGAGCCCTTTGTAGTACAGGGAGGCGACATAGGATTTTTCGGTGGGGTTCTGGCGCCGTTCCCGGATCACCCGGTAGACGGCATCGAGGATATCTTCGCTTCGTTCGTCATTCATTGTTGTCCCCTGTCAAAGCCAGTCGATCGAGGCGCACCGCCACGCCGTGCTGGTCGAGGTACTCCTTGCACTGGCGGATGGTGTACTCTCGAAAATGGAAGATGCTGGCCGCCAGGGCTGCGCTGGCGCCTCCCTCGACCACCCCTTCGCGGATGTGCTCCAAGTTGCCGACGCCGCCGGAGGCGATCACCGGGATTCCCACCGCATCGCTGACGGCCCGGGTCAGGGGAATGTCGTAACCGTCCTTGGTGCCGTCGCAATCCATCGAAGTGAGCAGAAGTTCTCCGGCGCCGTAATCCGCCATCCGCACCGCCCATTCGATGGCGTCGATGCCGGTCGGATTGCGGCCGCCGTGGGTGTAGACCTCCCATTGCAGGGGATCGGAACCGGGCACGCGACGCGCGTCGATGGCGACGACGATGCATTGCGAGCCGAAACGCTCGGCCGCTTCGCGCACGAACTCGGGCCGGTGAACGGCGGCCGTGTTGATCGAAACCTTGTCCGCGCCGGCGTTGAGCAGGTTGCGGATATCGGCGACCTCGCGCACCCCGCCGCCGACGGTCAGGGGCATGAAGACCCGCTCGGCGGTCTGCCGCACCACGTCGAGAATGATCCCCCGCTTGTCGCTCGAGGCGGTGATGTCGAGAAAGGTCAGCTCATCGGCGCCCTGCGCGCAGTAGGCTTCGGCCGCCTCGACCGGGTCGCCGGCGTCGCGCAGTCCAACGAAGTTAACGCCCTTGACGACGCGGCCGTCCTTGACATCGAGACAGGGGATGATGCGTTTTGTCAGCATTTCAACACCTTTTCCGGATTAATAACCAAAATCAAGGATTTAACGCAGAGGCGCAAAGGGGTGATGCAAGGCGAAAAGAAAACCGTTGAGACTCGGGCTTGTCGCCGTCCTTGGCGCCCTTTGCGGCTTAGCGCAAGCCAGGGTCATGGTTTTGCAATCAACATCGGCCTCACGCTCGTTCGCTTTGCTCACTCAAGACGCTAAGACGCAAAGGAAACCTATAATGGAACTTGATCTTTGAATTTCTTGGCGTCTTTGCGGCTTTGCGTGAGACACGATGCTTGGTTTTGACGTCCGCCGTTAAATTTGCCCCTTGGTCAAGGCGACCGCTTCGCGCAGGTCGATCGCCCCGGAGTAGATCGCCTTGCCGGTGATGACGCCGGTGACGCCGGAGGTTTCGATCGCCATCAGGCGGCGGATATCGTCGAGGGTGGACAGGCCGCCGGAGGCGATCACCGGGATGGCGATCGATTCGGCCAGCGCCCTGGTCGCCGCGATGTTCGGACCCCGCATCATGCCGTCGCGGGCGATATCGGTGTAGATGATCGCTTCGACGCCGAAACCTTCCATCTCCTTGGCCATCTCCGTGGCCAGCTTCGTGGTGACGTCCGCCCAGCCTCGCACCGCGACCAGGCCGTCCTTGGCGTCGATGCCGACGACGATCCGGCCGGGATACTTCGCGCAGGCCTCCTGCACCAGGGCCGGATTCTCCTTGGCCACGGTCCCGAGGATGACCCGGTCGATGCCGAGCTCCAGGTAGGCTTCGATCGTCTGCATGTCGCGAATGCCGCCGCCGAGTTCAGACGGAATGTCGATCGCCTCGACGATCGCCCTGATCGCCTCTTTGTTCTTCGGTACGCCGGCAAAGGCGCCGTCGAGGTCGACGATGTGCAGCAGTTCGCCGCCCTGCTCCTGCCAGATGCGCGCCTGGGCCGCAGGATCGTCGTTGTAGACCGTGTCCTTGTCCATCAGCCCCTGTTCCAGGCGGACGCAGCGTCCTTCCTTGAGATCGATCGCGGGCAGAATAATCATGGCAAATCTCCGAAGTTCTTGAAAATTTTCAGGCCGATGCTTTGGCTCTTTTCCGGGTGGAACTGGGTCGCCATGATGTTGCCGTGCCGGACCGAGGCGCAGAACTCGACCTCGCCGTAGCGGCAGCTGGCGGCGACGACCTCCGGGTCCTGTGCCGCGCAATAGTAGGAGTGGACGAAGTAGACGAAGCTGTTGTCCTCCACCCCGGCGAAGAGCGGCGAGGGGCTGCGCAGGCTGATGTCGTTCCACCCCATGTGCGGCACCTTGAGCCGCTCGCCGTCCTCTTCCATCCCGGAAGGGAAGCGCACCACCCTGCCCGGGATCAGGCCGAGCCCCTCGTGACGGCCGAACTCCTCACTTTCGTCGAAGAGCATCTGCATGCCGACGCAGATTCCGAGCATCGGCTTGCCCGCTTCGATATGGGCCATCAGGGGCTCGACGAAACCTCCGGCGCGCAGGTTGTGGATGCAATCGCGAAAGGATCCGACCCCCGGCAACACAACCTTTTCGGCTGTTGCTATATCCTTCGGGTCGGCGCTGACCCGCGCAGCGAAGCCAAGGGTCTCAAAGGCCTTCTCGACGCTGCGCAGGTTTCCCATTTCGTAGTCGATGATATTGATCATGGGTAACTATTCCAGCTTTCCCTTGCTCGACAAAACACCTTCCACCCGGGGGTCGAACCCCGTGGCCTCGTCGAGAGCGCGGCCGAAGGCCTTGAAGATTCCCTCTATGATGTGGTGCAGGTTGTCCCCGTAGGCGAGGTTGACGTGGATGTTGGCTCCGGCGTGGTTGCAGAAGGCGACGAAGAACTCCTCCACCAACTCGGTGTCGAACTCCCCGACCTTGGCCTTGGGCATGTCGACGTTGAAGACCAGGAAGGGCCGTCCTGAGAAGTCGATGATCACCGAGGCGAGGGCCTCGTGCATCGGCATGGTGCCCCGGCCGTAGCGGCGGATGCCCGCCTTGTCGCCGAGGGCTTTTTTGAAAGCCTCGCCGAGGCAGATCCCCAGGTCCTCCACGGTGTGGTGGGCGTCGACCTCGATGTCCCCCTGCGCCTCCACCGTCAGGTCGAAGAAACCGTGCCTGGCCACCTGCGTCAGCATATGGTCGAAAAAGGGGACGCAGGAGACGATCCGGTTCTCTCCTTTGCCGTCGAGTTCCAGGGTCAGGCGGATTTGGGTTTCCTGGGTTTTGCGGTCGATGGTGGCGCTGCGGGCCATGGTTCCCTCCTGGAAAATCAGTTTCGGGTCACGAGTATTAAGTTTTAAGCGACCTAAAACCTAAAACTTGAAACCTAACACTGCTCTTTCAGCCTTATCGACACCGAACGGGCGTGGGCGCTAAGCCCTTCCAGTTCGGCGATGTGCACGATGTCCCTGCCGAGTCGCTCCAGCCCTCCGCGGGTAAAGGAGACGATACTCGACTTCTTGACGAAGTCATCGACCCCCAGGGGGGAGAAGAAGCGGGCTGTCCCGCCGGTGGGCAGGGTGTGGTTGGGGCCGGCCAGGTAGTCGCCGGCCGCCTCGGGGGTGTGGTGCCCCATGAAGACGGCGCCTGCGTGGCGGATCCTGGGAAGCACCTCGAAGGGGTTCTCCAGGGCCAACTCCAGGTGTTCGGGGGCGATGCGGTTGGAAAAGGCGATCGCCTCGTCGAGGTTGGCGGCGAGGATGATGGCGCCGTAGCTGTCGATGGACTGGCGGGCGATCCTCTCCCTGGGCAGCTCCCCCAGTTGTCTCTCCACTTCGCCGGCCACGGCCTGCGCGAAGCCCTCCTCGGTGGTGATGAGGACGGAGGAAGCCAGTTCGTCGTGTTCGGCCTGGGAGAGGAGGTCGGCGGCGATGTGGGCCGGCTCTCCCGAACCGTCGTTTATCACAAGGATCTCGCTGGGGCCGGCGATCATGTCGATGTCGACCTGGCCGAAGACCATCTGCTTGGCCGTCGCAACAAAGATGTTGCCGGGTCCGGTGATCTTGTCGACCCGCGGCACGCTCGCCGTGCCGTAGGCCAGGGCCGCCACCGCCTGGGCGCCGCCGACCTTGAATATCTGATCGACTCCGGCCAGGTGGGCCGCCGCCAGGACATGGGGGTTGACCTCCCCGCCCGGCATCGGCACGACCATCACGACCTGCTCGACCCCTGCGACCTTGGCCGGCACGGCGTTCATCAGCACCGAAGACGGGTAGGCCGCCTTGCCCCCGGGAACATAGATGCCGACCTTGTCGAGCGGCCGCACCATCTGCCCGAGCAGGATGTCCTCCTCCTCGGTGGAGAGCCAGGTCTTCTCCTTTTGCTTTTCGTGGAAGGCGGCGATGCGCCGGGTGGCCAGCTCGAGAACCGCCAGGGACTCTTTGCTGACAGCGGCCAGGGCCCGCTCCATCTCCTCGTCGGAGACGCGCAGGGTGTCGGCGGTCAGTTCCTGCCGGTCGAAGCGCCCCGTGTACTCGATGAGGGCCTCGTCCCCCCTTTGGCGCACCTCGGCGATGATCTCCCGGACGGTCTCTTCAACACCGGCCTGGGCGGTCTCCCCGCGCTCGACGATGCGGCGGAACGCCTCCTCGAAGTCGGGATCTGAAAATCGCAGCGTACGAATCATGACATGCTCCTCGCCCGTTGCCCCGGCGGGGGACTCAGACCGAAATGGTGGGCCGCTCGGCGACCACCTGCTCCAGCCCCTCGATGATCCGGGTGATCCGCTGGTGCTTTGTTTTGAGGCTCGCCCGGTTGACGATCAGCCGGGTGGTGACCTCGGCGATGGTCTCCACCTCCACCATGCCGTTGTCCCGAAGCGTCGCCCCCGTGGAGACCAGATCGACGATCCGCTCGGCCAGCCCGACCAGGGGCGCCAGCTCGATGGAACCGTAGAGCTTGATGAGCTCCACCTGGATGCCCTTGGCGGCGAAGTACTCCTCAGTGATGTTGGGATACTTGGTGGCCACCCGGATATTGGACCAGTTGGCCGGATCGTCCTCCCCGAGAAGCGCCTTGGGCTCGGCGACCACCATGCGGCAGTAGCCGAAGTTCAGGTCGAGGGGCTCGTAGAGGTCCTTGCCCTGCTCGAGAAGGGTGTCTTTGCCCACCACCCCCAGGTCGGCGCAGCCGTACTCCACGTAGGTCGGCACGTCGGTGGCGCGCACCGCCATGAACCGGTACCTGTCTTCCCGGTTTTCGAAGACCAGCTTGCGGCTGTCTTTCTCCATTTCGGGGCAGGTGATGCCGATCTTGCCCAGCATCTCCATGGAGTCCTGCATAATGCGCCCCTTCGGGAGGGCGAAAGTGATGTAGTCGCTCATGTCAAACCCTCGATGCCCGTGAAACGTGGCGAGGTGGGGGGTGAATACCCGGATCCATGCCTCGCCTCACTTGTCAGTGGCTTATTCCCTGACCCGCTCGATGGCGGCGCCCAGAGAGTTGAACTTCTCCTCGATTCTCTCATATCCGCGGTCCAGGTGGTAGACCCTGGAAATCTCCGTGGTGTTCTCCGCTGCCAGGCCGGCCAGAATCAGGCAGGCGCTGGCTCGCAGGTCGGTGGCCATGACCGGTGCGCCGAGCAGTCCCCTGACCCCCTTGACGGTGGCCATGTGCCCCTCGATGCTGATGTCGGCTCCCATTCGCTGCAACTCGCAGACGTGCATGAAGCGGTTTTCGAAAACGTTCTCGTTGATGATGCTGGTCCCCGAACCGAGGCTCATGAGGGCCATGAACTGGGCCTGCATGTCGGTGGGAAACCCGGGGTGGGGGATCGTCTTGATGTCAACGGGAAGGACTCGGCGAGGGCCCCTGACCCGGACCCCGCCCTGCTCCTCGATGACCTCCGCTCCGGCCTCGCGCAACTTGCTGATCACCGCCCCCAGGTGGGCCGGGTCCGCCCCCTCCACCCGGATGTCGCCGCGGGTGATGGCGGCGGCGACCATGAAGGTGCCGGCCTCGATGCGGTCGGCCATAACCGTGTGGCGCAGGGGCCGCAACTCGTCCACCCCCTCGATGGTCACCGTCTCGGTGCCGGCTCCCTCGACCCTGGCCCCCATCTTGTTCAGGGCCTCGGCAAGATCGACGATCTCCGGCTCGCAGGCGGCATTCTCCAGGACGGTGGTCCCTTTCGCCAGGGATGCGGCCATCATCAGGTTCTCGGTCCCCCCCACGGTGGGGATGTCGAAATAGATTCGGGCGCCATGCAGACGCTTGGCCCTGGCCTCGACGTAGCCGTGGTCGAGGGTGATCCGGGCGCCCATGGCTTCAAGGCCCTTCAGGTGCAGGTTGATGGGCCGTGCGCCGATGGCGCAGCCGCCGGGTAGGCTCACCCGCGCCTGACCGAGCCGGGCCAGCAGGGGGCCGAGCACCAGGACCGAGGCGCGCATGGTGCGCACCAAGTCGTAGGGGGCCTCCACCTCGCGCAGCTCCCCGACCTCCACTTCGAAGAGGTCGTCCCTCCATGAGACACCTGCGCCGAGGGTGGAGAGGAGCTTCTCCACTGTGGCGATATCGCGCAGCCGGGGGACGTTGTCCACCCGGTGAACTCCGGGCGCCAGCAGGGTGGCGAAGAGCAGGGGCAGGGCGGCGTTCTTGGCCCCGCTGACACGAACTTCGCCCCGAAGTCGCCGGCCGCCATGTATGATGATTTTTTCCAAATCCAGAACCGTTGCAGTCGTTAGATGTCTTGGTCGCTCAGACGGCCGCCCACCACCCGGCCGATTCCCGCGTAGTCCGCCCGGCAAAAGGTCTCGGTCAGCCCCGCCCGGTCCAGCAGGTCGCGCACCGCGTTGTCCTGTCCGGCCCCGACCTCCAATAGCAGCCAGCCTCCGCTGCGCAGGCAACCGGGAGCCTGGCGGGCCAGGTGCCGGTAGCAGTCCAGGCCGTCGGCGCCGCCGCACAGGGCGAGGTGCGGCTCGAAGCCGCCCACCTCCGGCATAAGCCCCGCCATCTCTCCCTTCGGGATGTAGGGGGGGTTGGAAACGATCAGGTCGTAGGGCCCGGCAGGCAGCCGGGCCAGGTCCCCCGCAATCCACTTCAGGCGCCCTTGTACTCCGTTGCGCCGGGCGTTTTCTGCCGCCACCTGAAGCGCTCCGGGCGAAATGTCGAACCCCGTGACCGACGCTCCGGGAAGTTCGTGCGACAGGGCCACGGCGATGGCGCCGCTGCCCGTCCCCACGTCGAGGACGATGCTGGAGGGGGTCGCCCTCTTCAGCGCCTCCTCCACAAGGATCTCCGTCTCCGGGCGGGGGATGAGGACATCCGGCCCGACCCGAAGCGGCAGGGACCAGAATTCCGTCTCTCCCTGGATGTAGGCCAGCGGCTCACGCCCGGCCCGCCGCTGAACCTGTTGCCGGAAGCGGCCGAGTTCCTCGGGGGTGAGGGGGCGGTCGAAATTCATGTAGAGCCCCACCCGGTCCAGGCCGAGAGTGTAGCCGAGAAGGAGTTCGGCGTCGAGCCGCCCCCCTTCGATCCCCTTTTGCGCGAAATGCCCCGCGGTCCACTGCAGGATGCGGAGCACCGTCCAGGTCTCGCCCAAGCTCAACCCTCCTGGCTGGCCATGGCCGCCGTCTGGGAATCGGTCACCAGGGCGTCGATGATCTCGTCGATCTCCCCCTGCATGATGGCGTCGAGGCGGTAGAGGGTCAGGCCGATGCGGTGATCGGTGCAGCGGCCCTGGGGAAAGTTGTAGGTGCGGATCCGCTCCGAGCGGTCGCCGCTGCCGACCTGGCTTTTGCGGTCGGCAGCCATCTGGGCATGCTGCTCGGCAAGCATGCTGTCGAGGATGCGCGACTTGAGGACCTTCATCGCCTTGGCCTTGTTCTTGTGCTGGGACTTCTCGTCCTGGCAGGAGACGACCACCCCGCTGGGGATGTGGGTGATGCGCACCGCGGACTCGGTCTTGTTGACGTGCTGCCCGCCGGCCCCCGAAGCCCTGTACACGTCGATGCGCAGGTCCGAGGGGTCGATGTCGACATCGACGTCCTCAGCCTCGGGTATCACCGCCACCGTGCAGGCGCTGGTGTGAATGCGCCCCTGGGCCTCGGTCTCCGGGACCCTCTGCACCCTGTGGGTGCCGCTCTCGAACTTGAGCCGCGAGTAGACCCGGTCGCCGCTGATCATGGCGATGACCTCTTTGCATCCGCCGGCGTCCGATTCGGAAAGGGTCATGATCTCAACCTTCCAGCGGTTTCCCTCGGCGTACCGGGTATACATGCGAAAAAGGTTTCCGGCGAACAGGGCCGCCTCGTCGCCGCCGGTGCCGGCGCGGATCTCGAGGATGATGTTCTTTTCGTAGTTGGGGTCCTTGGGAAGGAGCAGTATTTTGAGCTGCCCTTCGAGCTCCCCCTGGCGCTCCTCCAGTTCGAGGATCTCGGCCTTGGCCATCTCACGGATTTCCGGGTCGGAATCCTTTAGCAGTTCCCGGTTGCCTCCCAGTTCCTCGTTTGTCTTGCGGAGCTCCCCATAGACCTCGACAAGTTCCGACAGACCGGCGTGCTCCTTGGTCAACGCCCGGAACTTGCCCTGGTCGGCCATGGTGGCCGGGTCGGAAAGCAGGCCTTCGATTTCCCGAAAGCGGTCGACGACTTCTTCGAGTTTGCTGAACATAAGTAATTTAATTCGCCGACAGCTGTCGGCGGTCAGAAGGGGGGGAGGAGGCTCTTGTCAACAGGACCTCGAAGCGCGACGGACGAAGGGCGGCCCTACAGGTCAGCGTATTCCCGGCGCACCTCGGCCATCTGGCCGCAGGTAATCGGACCTTCAGGGCAGGCTCCCTGCAGGCAGCCGGGCCCCGCCTTGGCGAAGAGGCCGGGGGCGGTCTGCCGGACCAGGCGCAGCATCTCCTTGGCCAGGGCCCGTATTTCCCACTGGGCCCTGCGGCAGCAGCGCAGGTTGAAAAAATGGAGCAGTTCCCGGCCGTTCATGGTCAGAACGATCTTTGTGGCGGCGGCATTGGGCAGGACGAAGCGGGCGTCCTCGGCGGGAACTCCCGCCTCCATGAACTGCCGGTAGACCCCGTGGATCTCCTCCAGCAGGGCCTCGTAGCGCTCCAGAAGTTCGGGCTTTGCGGCAAGGGAAGGGGGCGTCACCGCGGCGAAGCGCTCCTTCAGGGCCACGTAGCGCTGGCTCTGCTGGCTGTAGGAGGCCAGCCGGTGACGCACCAGTTGATGGCTGCAGGCCCGGCTGATCCCCTCGACCCCGAAGGTAAACGAGGCGTGCTCCAGCACAGAGAGGTGGCCCAGATCGAGAATCTTGCCGATCAGGGTCTCGCTGTCGGCCCGGCTCTTCTCCTGAAGCTGGTCGATGGACGCAGCGGAGTAGCACAGGCGGGCGGCCGAGGCCACCACCTGCTCCGGATCGGGGGTATGGGTCAATAGTTGAACAAGCATGATCTGCCGGATCGAAAAAAAGAGACGGCCTCGATGGGCCGTCTCCGAAGCTTACTTGGGCTGCCCGTACTTTTTCCGGAAACGCTCGATGCGCCCCGCGGTGTCAATCAGCTTCTGTTTGCCGGTGAAGAAGGGGTGGCAGGAGGAGCAGATCTCCGTAGTGATGTCGCTGCCCTTGGTGGAGCGGGTCTCAAAGGTTGCGCCGCAGTGGCACTTGACCGTGACGTCTTCGTACTTGGGATGGATGCCTTCTCTCATGGGATTCTCCTCGGCGGCCTGGCTTGTACAGGCCTCGGTTCGGGTTGTGAAGTGCAAAGGGGACGGATACCACTTTTGGGGCCAATTTGCAAGAGCTTTGTCCGCCCCGAAGGGGTTACTGGTTCATGGAATCGAAAAATTCCTGGTTGGTTTTTGTATCGCTGAGTTTGTCCAGGAGGAACTCCATGCTGTCGACCACGTTCATGGAGGAGAGCACCTTGCGCAGCAGCCAGATGCGCTGCAGGCTGACCTGGTCCAGGAGAAGCTCTTCGCGGCGGGTGCCCGACTTGTTGATGTCGATGGCCGGGAAGGTGCGCTTGTCCACCAGGCGCCGGTCGAGGTGGAGCTCCGAATTGCCGGTGCCCTTGAACTCCTCGAAGATGACCTCGTCCATTTTGCTGCCGGTGTCGATCAGGGCGGTGGCGATAATGGTCAGGCTGCCGCCCTCCTCGATATTGCGCGCCGCACCGAAGAAGCGCTTCGGCTTGTGCAGGGCGTTGGAATCGACCCCGCCGGAGAGGATCTTCCCGGAGGGGGGGACCACCGTGTTGTAGGCGCGGGCAAGGCGAGTGATGGAATCGAGCAGGATGACCACGTCGCGCTTGTGCTCCACCAGGCGCTTGGCCTTTTCGATGACCATCTCGGCGACTTGGACGTGGCGGGTGGCCGGCTCGTCGAAGGTCGAGGAGATCACTTCGCCGTTGACGCTGCGCTGCATGTCCGTCACCTCCTCCGGGCGCTCGTCGATAAGGAGCACGATGAGGTAGACCTCGGGGTGGTTGGCGGTGATGGAGTTGGCGATGTTCTGCAGCAGCATCGTCTTGCCGGTGCGCGGCGGGGCCACGATCAGGCCGCGCTGGCCCTTGCCGATCGGACTCGCCAGGTCGATGACCCGCGCCGAGAGGTTGTCCGGCTCGGTCTCGAGAAGGATGCGCTCTTCGGGGTAGAGGGGGGTGAGGTTGTCGAAGAGGGTCTTGTCCCGGGCCACCGAAGGGTTCTCGAAGTTGACCTCGGAGACCTTGAGCAGGGCGAAGTAGCGTTCGCCCTCCTTGGGGGGCCGGATCTGACCCGAGACCGTATCGCCGGTCTTCAGGTTGAAGCGCCGGATCTGGGAGGGCGAGACGTAGATGTCGTCCGGCCCGGGCAGGTAGTTGGCGTCCGGTGCCCGCAGGAAACCGAACCCGTCGGGGAGGATCTCCAGGACTCCCTCGCCGAAAATGGCTCCGTTCTTTTCCGCAGTGGCGTTGAGGATGGCGAAGATGAGGTCCTGCTTGCGCATCCCGGCGGTGCCTTCAAGGTTCAGGTTGTTGGCAATGGCCGCCAGTTCAGTGGCCTTCTTCTCTTTCAGTTCTTTCAGGTTCATGGATTCTCCTCGGCCGCATGCTCTGCCGGACGCACCGCCCCGCGGTTTTTCGCCCGCGGGCTACAATGTAATGGGTAGGATTTTCGGTGTCTCTATGAGATTCAGAGGTCAAATTATGAGGTGGGTTGGCGGGGAGCTGCCCTTGATTCGGACACCCGCACAGGAGCGCGGCGGGTACCCCCGCCACTGGCGATTTAGATTTCTAAATGAACGAAAATTGAGTTTGGATGGGTTCCGAATGGACTGCTCAGGACTGCAACTTGACCGGAGGCTATCGAGGTGACTGTCACTTATCTATGTACTATCTTTGTCCGTACCTGTCAATCGGTTATTTTTCTTTTTTCCCAAAAGGGTCTTCTCCGGGCCGCTCTTCCGCCGGGGAAGGGCAGGGGGGGCAGGTCAGCGGACGCCCCCCTGCGGAACCAGGCGGTCTGGTTTTAGCTCGGATGCGATCTCCTCGAACAGTTTCCCGTAGCGGCGCGGAAAAGGGCTTCGGGCGAAGACTCCGCGCTCCGGTTCGGCCAGGGCGCGCTCCAGACCGGCGAGGGTGACGAACTTGACCTGCACCTGGTCGGTCAGGTTGTAGAAGGCCTCGTCGAAATCGGGGTACTGGAGCAGGGCAAAGGCCTTTCCCGGTGCCCCGGAGGATTCCCAGACCACCTCCCCCGAGGGCAAGACCACCATGGCGGTGGCGAGAAGGGCATTGAACTCGCCCTCGAGAAAGTTGAGCCGGGTGCGGTCCCAGCGCTTTTCCTTCCGGTCGATTCCGTTGAAAACGATCACCAGCAGTGCTTCGGCCGCCCCCTCCCGGGCCAGTTCGGCCGCCGCAGAAGGATTTAATCGGTATTGCCAGGTCTGTCCCGGCCCTTCTCCGGCGAGGGCTCGCTCCCGGACCAAGCGGGCATAAAGCCGGGCCGGGTCGCCGGAGATGGGCCTGATGTCGAAGAACTTGCGCCTCTCCTTGAGCAGGGCCGTCAGGCGACTCTCTTTCAGAACGTTGTGGCGGTAAAGGAGGTCAACGACCCCCTGGCGCTCGGGGTGTCCGATGGCGGAGCCCTCGTCCACCAGGAGGGGCAGGACCCCGAGGGTCCGGACCGCGGCCCGGTCCTTTTCCGCCCCGCCCGGCAACACGCCGGCGCAGCCGCTCAGCAGGACCAGGAGGGTAAACGCTAAAGCTCGCAACATGATGCACCTGCCTTTCAAACGAAAATGCCCGGCTTCGTCGCCTTCCTTGCCCGGTGCGAGGGCAGTCGGCCCACGGCGGGCAGTGCTGTCATGGAACAACGGTACCAGAAGACGGCTGGAAGGGGAAGAGGCCTGATGGGCGAAAGGGAAAGTCCTCTTCCTGGGGCACGCGGGTCGGTCTTCACCCTTCCGCCGGCCGGGACCGGGAAGGGACCCGCTTCAGGTCGAAATGGGCGATCGCCCAGGAAAGCACATCCCGGGCGGGCGCCAGGTCCAGGCCTGCGGGAGGCTGCTGGCCGAGAAACCTCAGCGCCCGGCAGAGGCTCCCCCCGCCTTCTTGGAGGTCGCCCCGTGCCAGCGTCCCGTGGCGTTTGCTGATCTTTTCGCCGTCGGGGGCCAGGGCCAGGGGCAGGTGGACGAAGCGGGGGGGCGGCCAGCCCAGGCAGGCATAAAGAAAGACCTGCCGTGGTGTAGAGGACAGAAGGTCCGCTCCCCTGACCACCTGGTTTACCCCGCATTCGGCATCGTCCACCACCACCGCGAGCTGGTAGGCAAAGAGCCCGTCGGCCCGGCGCAGCACGAAATCGCCCACCGCGCTGACCAGGTGTTGCTCTACGGCCCCGAAAAGGCCGTCGGCAAAGCAGACCTTCTCCTCCGGAACCCGGACCCGCAGCGCCCGGGGGCGCCGTCCAGCGGCAAGCCCGTGCCGGCAGGTTCCGGGATAAACGGGGCCCTCTTCGCCGGGATGAGGGGCGCTGGCCAGGATCTCCTTTCGGGTGCAGCCGCAGTCGAAGATCCGTCCCTGCTCTCGCAGTCGCTCCAGTGCCGCTTCGTAGCGGTCGGTGCGGCGGCTCTGGTAGAGCACTTCTTCGTCCCACTCGAACCCGAGCGCCTCCAGGGTCCACAGGATCTCGTCCGCCGCCCCGGGGACGACCCGCGGGGTGTCCAGGTCCTCCATGCGCATCAGCCACTTTCCCCCGGTCTGCCGGGCGAGACAATAGCTGCCGACCGCCGTGACCAGGGAGCCGAAATGGAGCGCACCCGTAGGACTGGGGGCAAAGCGGCCGACGGTCGGTTGGGGTGTCGGGTGCTGACGGTCCATGAAGAAATAACTCCGGGAAACAAGGTCCCATGATGATGCCCAGCCGGCGGCCCCCTGTCAACAGCCCACGCGGAGGGGGTCCGGGGCGGGAAAGAGAATTCCATTGACTTTTCCCGGAAACCCCTCTAAGTAGAACACTGTTATTTATTTTGCGGCACCTTGGTGGTGGGAATGCGATCGTTCCGGCAAGACGTTTTCCCTGTAAGGATTTAATTTTACAAACACTGTCTTTTGTGGAGGGGTCATGCCGAAGAGAATCGTGGTTATCGATGACAGCGAATTGGTTCTGGCCATCGCCTCCGAGGCTCTGGAACAGGCCGGATTCGAGGTGTTCACCGCCGGATCCGGGATCGAGGCCAACAGCATCATCTACTCTCCGATGCGCCGGCCCGACCTCATCCTCCTCGACGTCATGATGCCGATGCTCAACGGCGACCGCAAGGTCCGTCTTCTCAAGGAGCGCGAGGCCAGTCGTCACATCCCTGTTCTGCTCATGTCCACCAAGCCGGCCGAAGAACTGGAAGGCTTGGCACGCTCCTCTGGGGCCGACGGCTTTTTGCGCAAGCCCTTCACCGCTCTCTCCTTGACGCGGCGGGTCCGCCAGGCCCTTGCGGAAACCGCGCGGGGCGCCGCCTGAACCGCTTTTCCCGATCCGGGGCATGACCCCGGCCTTGACAAAACCCCTCCCGGGAGGTATCCATTACCCCATCGGTAATCTATTGGGAGGCTGGCAATGATCATCACCCGTGCAACCGAGTACGCCATTCGGGCCCTGCTCTTCATGGCCAAGCAACCCCGTGGGGAGATCGTCCTCAAGAAGGACATTTGCAGGACCCAGGGAGTCACGCCGGCGTTCCTCACAAAACTCCTCCAGCCTCTCATAAAGGAAGGCATCGTCGGTTCCCAGCGAGGCGTGGGAGGTGGGTTTTACCTTCTCAAGGCCCCCGCCGAAGTCACCCTTCTCGACGTTGTCAAGGCCGAAGAAGGCCCTCTCTACCTCAACCAGTGCCTGGCCCATGACGGTTTTTGCGACCGGGACGTCTTCTGCCCTATGCACGGAGCCTGGAGGGAAGTTCAGGACGAGATCATGGCCATTCTCGACCGCTACAACTTCGCCCACCTTGCCCGGCAGGAGACACTGAACCTGGGGGCTCTGGCCGAGAAGGGAAAAATGTCGAAAAAGGACACCCCGGCCGAGTGAACCGCGCAGGGCAGGGATCGCGAGAAATGACCGACGGCCGCACCGAATGAAGATCGGTGCGGCCGTCGGTTTTGGGCAGCTAAAAAACACCCTGGAGACCAGGAGGGCAAGTCGTCCAGGGCGATGAAGGAAGCTGCGTCCAGCTCCCCTTGAAATCACTTGTGCTTTAAATTGTACGTCCTGAACGCCCCTCCGTCAAATTGGCAGGGCTATTTGACATAGTCCTCGGGGTAGGCGTGGATGCTGTGGATCGACAGGTCCGGACCGGCGAACTGCTCCTCGTCCTCCATGCGGAAGCCGAATACCCTGGAGATAATAAAGTAGACCACGGTGCCGGTCACCAGGGCGTAAGCCACGGCCAGCAGGCTTCCTGCCAGCTGACTCATAAAGGACACTCCCCCCATTCCCCCGAAAAGCGGACCGCCGAAAATCCCCGCGGAAATCCCCCCCCCAGGTGCCGACAATGCCGTGCAGGGGCCAGACCCCGAGCACGTCGTCGATGCGCAGTTTCTCCTGCTCCCACTGAAAGCCGTAGACGAAGATCAGCGATCCCAGCCCGCCGATGGCGAAGGCCGCGATCGGGTGCACCAGGTCTGAACCGGCGCAGATGGCGATCAGGCCGGCCAGGGCGCCGTTGTGCACGAAGCCGGGATCGTTCTTGCTCGCCACGAGGGCGAAGAGGACGCCTCCGACCATGGCCATCAGGGAATTGACCGCCACCAGCCCGGAGATCCCCTCCAGGCTCTGGGCGCTCATCACGTTGAAGCCGAACCAACCCACGGCGAGGATCCAGCTGCCGAGGGCGAGGAAGGGAATGTTGCTGACAGGGATGGGCTGGCTTTTGCCGCGCACGAAGCGGTTCAGCCGGGGGCCGAGAATAAGGACCGCGGGCAGGGCGAGCCAGCCGCCCATGGAATGGACCACCACGCTGCCGGCGAAGTCGTGGAAGGGGGCCCCGAACGTGCTCTCGAAGAAAGCCTGCAGACCGCCGCTGTTCCGCCCCCAGATAAACGACTCGAACAGGGGGTAGGTCAGCCCCGCGAAGACCGCCCCGGCCAGGACCTGGGGCCAGAAGCGGGCGCGCTCGGCAATGCCGCCGGAGATGATGGCCGGGATGCAGGCCGCGAAACATAGCAGGAAGAAGAAGCGGACCAGCTCGAAGCCCTGGTTTCCGCCGAGCAACTCCCCCGCGGGGACCAGGAAGTGGACCCCGTAGGCGATGGGGTAGCCGATCATGAAATAGACGACCGTGGAAACGGACCAGTCGGAGAGGATTTTGACGAAGGCGTTGACCTGGCTCTTCTTGCGAACCGTGCCCACCTCCAGAAAAGCGAAACCGGCGTGCATGGCAAAGACCATGACCGCGCCCAGCATGAGAAACAGCACGTCACCGCCGTGCTGCAGGGATTGCACCGTAGACTCCATCGTCCAAGACCTCCTCGTCTTATTTTTCGGCGACGCCGCTGTCGCCGAAGTTGTCGAGGTCCTCTTTCAACTCCCATGCCGTCCTTAAAAGCGCCTCGTTTCGGGGGGGGCGGAGATCCACGCCCCCCCCTTGGACGGTTTGCTGCACCTTTATTGGGCGCCAATGCCTGCAATTTAAACAGCGCGGCCGGGCTTCTCGGGGAAGACCGAGGCGAGTCGTCCCCGCCGTCGGCGCGGGCGCCCGAGGGGGAAGGTCAGGCAAGCGCGGAGAAGTTGGCCGGCAGGAAGGGGGTGGGTTTTCTGCTCAAGCGGTGGTTGCCGTGACGGGCCGGGGGGGGAGGGCGGAAGGAAAGGCAAAGGCCGGGTCGCCCCTCCGGGGAGGAGGGGCGACCCGGCCTTTTTTCGTCTGGTAGAGTCGATCGGCGATTCCGGATCGCCTGAATCCGGCCCCTATTTTCCCATGAACTTGCTCAACTCGGGCACCTTGTCGAGGAGCCGGCCCGCCAGGCCCCCGTTGGCGTTCTCTTTGAGGAAGCCGACGAACATCGAAACGAAGGGCCCCAGTTTCGCGGCGTCGAGACCCGAGCCGCCCAGCATCCCGGCCAGGCCGGCTCCGCCGCCGATGTGGAGCATCTCTGTCACCTTCTTCATCAGGCCGCCCATCATCCCTTCGTGGTGCTCTTCGGCCCCCTCTTCGGAGCCGTGAAGAAGGTTCTCCGCACCCGGCAGTCTGCCGAGCAACTCATCGAAGTCGGCCCCGCCGACCTTCTCCTTCATAAAACCGAGGATGCCACCGGTCGCCGCGCTGGCGGTCTCTTGGTTGATCCCCAGGTTCTGGCTCGCCATCTGAATGAAGTCCTGAATCCCTGCCATGGTCACACCTCCCCTTTTCGTGATGGTTCGGGTCGAGGGCCCAAAGGTCCGGAGTTTTCCGGGCCCGAGATGCCCACTTTCACCCTCAGCATATAGGCAAAGGCCTCTCTGTCAAGCCGGGGGGAGAGGCGCCCCTTCGGTTTCTCCCAACGGCAGGGCGGTGCCTTGAAAGGCCAATACGTCCCTTCCCGGACAGGCAGGGCGATCGACGGACACCCATCGAACCAAAAACCGGCACTCGCCCCTCGCCGCCTGAGACCGGCGTCAGGCCGCCAAATCCGTTTGACAATGCCCCGGCTTTTCGTTAGAGTCTGTCCTTACAAATAGATAGTGCAACGTCTTTATCAAGAGTGGTGGAGGGATAAGGCCCTGTGAAACCACAGCAACCGGTTCGCGCGGCGCGGACGCCAGGTGCTAATTCCTTCCCCGGCAGCGGGGGAAGATGAGGACGGAGCCAGACGATACGCTCCATTCATGTATCCGAAGGCCCCTTCCCATCTGATCCGGGAAGGGGCCTTTTTTCCAGCAACCCCTGCACTTCGGTGCAGCGCCTGGTGGTCATAGGGATATGATTTGAGCGGATCGGTCGGCATCGTCACAACTGAATACGCCGAGTTCGACACCGAACTGCAGTTGGAAAGCGGTCGCCTGCTCGGCCCGATCCGGCTTGCCTACGAGACCTACGGAGCGCTCAACGCTGACCGGTCAAACGTCATCCTCGTCACCCACGCCTGGACCGGCGACGCCCACGCGGCCGGCCGCTACGCGCCGGAAGACCGCAAGCCGGGCTGGTGGGACGACATGATAGGCCCCGGAAAGGTGCTCGACACCGAGCGCTACTTCGTGATCTGCTCCAACGTCATCGGCTCCTGCAAGGGCTCCACCGGTCCGGCCAGCACCAACCCGCGCACCGGGCGCCCCTACAACCTGTCCTTTCCGGTGGTCATGGTGCGCGACATGGTGCGCGCCCAGAAAATGCTCCTCGAGCGTCTCGGCATCGACTCCCTGGTGACCGTCATCGGCGGCAGCATGGGGGCGATGCAGGCTCTTGAGTGGGGCATCCTCTACCCGGATGCGGTGCGCTCCATCATCCCTATCGCCGGCACCGGGCGCACCTCCCCCATGGCCATCGCCCTCAACGCCGTGGCCCGCCAGGCGATCTTTAACGACCCGCTGTGGAAAAAGGGGAACTACAAGCCGGAGCACCCGCCCGCCGACGGCTTCGCCCTGGCCCGGGCCATGGGCCACATCTCCTTCCTCTCCGACGCTTCCATGCACCTCAAGTTCGGGCGGCGCTTTTCGGCCCGCGACGGACTCTTCGACTTCTTCGGTCAGTACGAGGTGGAGCGCTACCTTGAGTACAACGGCGGCAACTTCGTCGGCCGCTTCGACACCAACAGCTTCCTCTACCTGGCAAAGTCCCTCGACCTGTACGATGTCGCCTGGAACTTCGACTCCCTTGAAGAGGCCCTCGGCCTCCTGCGCTGCCCCTCCCTGTGGTTCGCCTTCACCTCCGACTGGCTCTACCCCCCGAACCAGACCGAGGAGGTGGTGGCGGTCCTCGAGAGCCTCGGCAAGCCGGTGGAATACCGCCTCATCGACTCGGATTACGGCCACGACTCCTTTCTCGTCGAACCGGACAAGTTCACCCCCTACGTGGTCGAGTTTCTCGACCGTCTCGCCGGCTAGCATCGCCGTATCTCCCCCTCAATGCCAGCTCCCAAGGGTCGGCACATAGCCGTGCTCTTGCGCGTAGCCTCGACCTTTTCCCGACAAATGGACACGGGTGCGGCCTAAAAGCGTTATCGCCAGGCGGACAAAACCCCTGGCGTGCAGCGACTCCAACGCGCTCGCGATGAGCGACGGGGCGATGCCAAGGTCCGTGTCGACAGACCGGAGGGAGACGCCCCGCCTGCCGGCCTGTGCCAGTCGCCTGAGGACGATCGCCTCGTAGGCGTTCAAGTGCAGGGGCTCGTTCATTTCTCCGGAGGGCTGCTCAAGAGCGGCTCTCCCCGGCTCCTTCGGTCGGCCCGGCCTGCCGGAAGATCCGCGCATTCTGGCAACGACCTTGCCCAGGAAGGGGGAGATGCCGATGAGCAGAAACGCCGCCAGGAAAAGGAGCACCAAGTTCGACAACGGGGCGTCGGGGCCCTGCAGGAAAGGTAGGGGCATGTTCATCTTTTCATGCCGGGCCGAAGCCGTCTTTGCCGCGGTGGCCTCGAAAGTGCCCGCTCCTTACTGAAAAGCTAAAACACCCCTCCGGAATGTCAATGGTTCAGGCGCCGGGGCGCTCTACCGGGAAGATGGGACGGAGCTGGCGGTTGTGGGGTAGGAAAGTGACTGAGGGAGGGCGTTGAGCGTCCCGCCGGCGGCAGGGAGCTGCGGGCAAAAAAAGTCCCGCCGAGGTTGAATCTGTCCGGCATCAAGGGCTGGCCACTTTTGCACTCGCCTTGATAGCGGATCTTCTCCGGAGGTAGTAGACTTTCATGGTGTCGCCACGATCCGGCTTCGGGCCTTCGGGGAGAATCGATGAGCAACCAGCGACGGCAGTTGGAGGACACGAACAAGCTGGGAACCTTTGCCGGGGTCTTCACCCCGAGCGTTCTGACCATCCTCGGGATCATCCTTTTCATGCGGCTCGGCTACGTGGTCGGAGCCGCCGGCTTGCAGCAGGCCCTGCTGATCATTCTCATTGCCAACACCATCTCGGTGCTGACCAGCATCTCGCTGTCGGCCATCGCCACCAACCTGACGGTCCGCGGCGGCGGCGATTATTACCTGATCTCCCGCACCCTGGGGCTGGAGTTCGGCGGCGCACTGGGATTGGTGCTCTTTCTGGCCCAATCGGTTTCGATCGGCTTCTACTGCATCGGTTTCGGAGAGGTGGCCGCCGGGCTGTTCGGGGTGGGCGGCGGCGGGGCGCAGGTCATTGCGCTGCTGGCGATCGCCGGCCTGTTCGTCCTCGCCTGGCAGGGGGCCGATTGGGCGACCCGGTTTCAGTATGCCGTTATGGGGATTCTCTGCCTGGCCCTGGTCTCCTTTTTCCTCGGCGGGCTGCAGCAATGGGATGGCGAACTTCTGCAGGCGAACTGGCGGCCCGCGGGGGAGAGCCCCGGGTTCTGGGCGCTGTTCGCGGTCTTTTTCCCCGCCGTCACCGGCTTCACCCAGGGCGTGAGCATGTCGGGAGACCTTCGCGATCCGGGCAAGAGTCTGCCGCTGGGAACCTTCCTTGCCGTGGGCGTTTCGGTCCTGGTCTATTTCGCCGCTGCACTCTTGTTTGCCGGCACCCTGCCCCAAGAACTGATGGTCGGTGATTACGAGGCCATGAACCGGGTCGCCTGGCTGCCTTTTTTGATCGTCGCCGGGGTTTTCGCGGCGACCCTCTCTTCGGCCATGGCCTCTTTTCTCGGCGCCCCCCGGATTCTGCAGTCGCTGGCGGGCGACAAAATCTTTCCCCTTCTGAACCCTTTTTCCAAGGGGGCGGGGCCTGCCAGCAACCCTCAACGCGGCGTCCTGCTGGCTGCGGCGATCGCCGTGCTGACCGTCGGCCTCGGCAACCTGAACCTGATCGCCAGCGTGGTGGCGATGTTCTTTTTGATCTCCTACGGTCTGCTCAACTACGCGACCTATTTTGAAGCCAAGGCCGCCAGCCCCTCGTTCCGACCGCGCTTCAAGTGGTTTCATCAACACGCCAGCCTCGCCGGAGCCCTGGTCTGCCTGGTGGCGATGCTGGCCATCGACTGGAAATCCGGGGCATTGGCGGTGGCGGTGCTGTTTAGCCTTTATCAGTACCTGCAGCGCACCGCACAGCAAAGCCGCTGGGCCGACAGCCGCCGCTCCTACCACCTGCAGCGGGTGCGCGAGCACCTGCTGCAGGCCTCGCACGACTTGGAGCACCCGCGGGACTGGCGGCCGCAGATTCTCGCCTTCTCCGACAGCCGTGTCCGTCGCGGGCGGCTGCTGAAATTCTCCTCCTGGCTCGAAGGCGGGAGCGGATTGACAACCCTGGTGCGCATCCTCGAGGAGAGCGGCCCGCAGAGAGCCCTGAAGAAGGCCGCCGCCGAAAGTCAACTGTATGAGGATATCGCCGCCAGCGGCGTTCAGGCATTTCCGCTGGTGGTCAATGCCCCGTCCTTCGAGGTCGGCAGTTCGCTGCTGCTGCAATCCTACGGGGTCGGCCCCCTGCGGGCCAACACCGTCCTGATCAATCACCACGGCATCAACACCCAGCAGCATTATGCCGAACAGCTCAAAAACTTCGGCAAAAACCTGCGCGCGGGCCTGCGGCTCGGCTACAACCTGGTGCTGCTCGATGCGAAAGAGCAGGAATGGCAGCGCCTGGAGAATCAGGCCGCCGATGAACGACGGATCGATATCTGGTACGAGCATCGAAAGAGCAGCGCGCTGATGTTGCTCCTGGCCCACATGATGACGCGGTCCCCCTTTTGGGAACAGGCCGAACTGAGGGTGCTGGCCGCGGTTCAGAATGAGGATCGCGAGGGGACGATCGAGGCCTTGAAGAAGGAGCTCGAGCAGGGTCGGATCGACGCCGAAGCCGTCGTTGTCGCGGACTGCAAAAGCGCCACGGTGATCGGATGTTCGGCGGATGCCAGCCTGGTGGTCTTGCCTTTGGCCCTGAAAGAGGGGCAGATCATCGATTGTACGGGGGAATCCGCCGACAACCTTCTGCCGAAGCTGCCACTGGTCGCCCTGGTCGTTGCCGCGCAACAGATCGAACTCGATGCCGAACCGGAGGAAGGTGCCGCCGGCCTGCTGGCCGAGGCCGAGGATGCCCTCGGCGCGGCGCAGAGCCGGGCCGAGCTTGCCGAGCAGGAGCTGGAGGCGGCCAACCTGGCCATCGAGGAGAATCTGAAGGCGCTGCTGGATGGCCCCAGGCGGGGAGCCGAAGGCGATGCGGTCACGCCTTATGAAGACCTGGCGGAGTCTCGCCAGAACCTGGACAAGGCGATCAGGCGCTCAGCCAAGGCCGAGGCCAAGCGGGAACTGGAGAAACGGCAGTTGGAGCAGCTTCGCAAGAAGTACCACCTGAAAGGGGACCCCGAAAAAGGGCCGGGCGGAACATCGGTCTGAGAAGGGGTCTACTCTGTCGTCTCACGGTCCTGCCAGGGGCCTCCGGTCAGGGGGAGTTCACCCTTTTCCTGGATATTTTTTCTGTGGCCCCATGGGCTTGAGTTTTAACATGAAAAATCGACAACCCCGTCGGGATTAAAGGTTTGCGGCCCGCCGCCAAACAGCCGGGCGCAAACCCCAACAAGAAAGCGCCTCTGGTCCCGGGGGACTCAGAGGCGCTTGTCATCGGTTGCGTCGTTCTTGCCGCCGGGGCAGGGCGCCCGCAGCGGGTCAGCTCACGTTGTCGAAGCAGCGCTCCACGTGCTGGCGGGACGGCCGCCGCCCCCACAGGTTGAAGAGGAGCGTCGCCGCGACCGAGGCGGGCAGGGCGATCACCAGCGGGTCGACGAGCGCCCACTTGGTCCCCATGGCGAGGGAATCGACCCCGAACAGCGCCTTGCACAGCAGCAGCGGCTTCGACTCCTTGAGGTGGACGAAGAAGAGCCAGAAGAAGCTGACCGCGGTGCCGCAGACGAAACCGGCGTAGGCGGCCAGCTTGGTCATGCCCCGGAAGTAGATGGCCCCGAAATACATCGGCAGAAAGGCGGCGGCGCAGATGCCGAAGAAGATCGCTGTGCCGCGGGCGATGATCGCCGTCCCCCCCTCGAAGAAGCTGGGGAGCCCCCAGGCGAGAAAGTAGCTGAGCATGATGGCGAAGAGGATGCCGATCCGGGTCAGCAGCACCGGGTTGCCGCTGCGCCCGAGGGCCTTTTCGTAGATGTCGCGCCCGAGGGACGTGCCCATGGCGTGGAACTGGGAACTCAGGGTGCTCATGGCCGCCGAGAGGAGGGTGACCATGAAAAGGGCGGTGAACCACTGGGGCATCGCGGAGCTGATATACATGGGGATGATCCGGGCGACGTTCTTCTCGGCCGCGAGGAGCGCGATCTGTCCCTGGGTCGCGGGGTTTTCGTAGTAGAAAAAGACGTTGGAGAGCGGCCCGACGATGAACGGCACCCCGACGGCGACGAGGATGAAGATCCCGCCGATCAGGACCGCGCGGTTCAGCTCGCGGTTGCTCTTGACCGTCATGAAGCGCACGATCAGCTGGGGCTGGGCGAGCACTCCGATGCCGACCCCGAGGATAATGGTCGTCACGACGATCAGCCAGTATTCGGAACCGAGTTCGGGAAAGGCCGTCCAGCCGGTGTGCCCCTTGGCCCCGAAAACCTGCACCGCGATCTCCCGCATGTCGCTCAGGCGCTGGTGAGCGAGGGTCACCCCGCCGAGCTTGTAGTAGGTGACCCCGAGCAGAACCAGCAGGCCGCTGAACATGATGCTTCCCTGGAAGGCGTCGGTGTACATGACCGCCTTGAGCCCGCCCATGATCACGTAAAGGGCGATGATCGCGGTGAGGAAAAAGAGCGCGACGCCGTAGTCGATCGCGAGCACCTGGGAGATGAACTTGGCGCCGCCCATCAGCACCACGCTGGCGTAGAGCGGCATTGCGGTGAAGATCAGCAGCGCGGTCAGCCCCTGCAGGCCGAGCGAGTCGAAGCGCCGGCCGAGAAACTCGGGGAAGGTGTGGGCTTCGAGGTTGAGGCCCATCAGGCGGGTGCGGCGGCCGAAAAAGACGAAGGCGATGAAAATGCCGATCATGATGGTGAGAAAGGTCAGCCACAGCACGCTCATGCCGAAGACCGCTGAGGCGCCGCCGAAACCGATGATCGCCGAGGTGCTGACGAATGTGGCGCCGTACGACATGGCCATGACGAAGGGGTGAATCCCGCGCCCGGCGAGCATGTAGTCGGCGGCGCTGGTGGTGCTCCGGTAGGCCTTGACTGTCAGACAGGCGACGATCGCCAGGTAGACCAGGACGACGCTGGTCAGCAACGGAATACTCACTTCTGCTCTCCTCGGCTCAAAGGTTCTCTTCGACCTTCTGCTCTTCCCGGGCCCAGGCCTGCTTCCGGCGGGCCTCATCGTCGCTCAGGTGCCCGCGGTTCCAGTTTTTCACTCCGTACCAGATGCACAGCAGGGCGCTGAGCAGGGTCAGGGCGAAGCCGGCCGGCACTCCCAGTCCTTCCAATCCTAACATTGGCGTCTCCTTTGTGAATATTTTTGCAACGCTCCCGGTTGAGCTGAAGCGTTATGAAACTGCTGGACTGAGTTTTTACCGTGTTTTACACTGGCAGTCCAATTGAAGTTTTTCTAGGCTGTGTTTGAATTTTTCAAACGCTGCCGAATCCACGGAGATGACCATGGAGCTTTACCAGCTCAGGTCGTTCGTCGCCATCGCGCGCGAGCGGAACCTGACCCGGGCCGCCGACCTGCGGCACCTGAGCCCTTCGGCGCTCTCCTGCCAGATCAAGGCCCTCGAGGAGGAACTCGGCGTCAGCCTCTTCGAGCGGACCGCGCGGGGGATGCGGCTCAGCGAACCCGGCCGCATCCTTTTGAGCCACGCCCAGGGCACCCTCGAGGCGGCCGGCGTCCTGCAGCGCACCGCGGAAACCCTCAGCCGCGGCATCACCGCGTCGGTCACCATCGGCCTCAATACCGACCCGACCTTTCTGCGGGTCAGCGAGATCAACCAGCGCCTCGCCCTGCTGCGCTCCGACCTGAACGTGATCTTCCATACCAGCGAAACCACGAGCACGGCCCAGAGCCTCAGAAACGGAACGATCGACCTCGGCTTCTTTTACGGCCCGCTGCAGGCGCCCGACATCGACCATGCCGCCATCACCCAGGTTCGCATCTGCGTGGTGATCCCGAGCAACCTGGCGGCCGCGGGCCCGCCGCGCGACTGGCAGGAACTCGCCGACCTGCCCTGGGTCTGGGTCAGCGACAAGTTCCCCTTTTACCAGGTCATGCAGGAGAAAATGGGCGGTTTCAGGATGGCTCCCGGCAGGATCGTGACCGCGGCCAACGAGCAGATCGTTCGGGAGCTCGTGATCGCCGGTCAGGGGGTGGGGATCATGCGCGAGGACGAGGCGCGGCCCCTTGCCGCCAGCGGGAAGGCGTTGATCTGGGACAAGGGCTGGGGCTCGGTCCCCTTGAATCTCGGCTGGCGGGAAGGCAACCGCGACAAGGGGCCGGTCAAGGCCGTGCGCGAGGCGATCGGCTACATCTGGCGTAAGTCGCACGAAGAAGGGGACGGCAGTCTCGCCGACAAGGCTTGGGCCTGACGGCATGCAAGCCGGCTCGGTGAAAGGGCGAGAGGGGAAACGCATAACTGCATGGACGTCCCTTATCTTCGGCCTTTTCCGTGGGGGGGAGGAGGGGGCGCTGTTGAGGTTTTGACAATGGGCTGCCAGGGTCCCCCTTTGTGCTAGGGAACAACCTGCCGAGCGGGCACCCCACAGGGTGACAAAAGGACAAAAGGGGACGTTCTTGAAAATTAGATATTTCAGGCGTGACCCTTTACGTTTCCCCGCCCCAATGCGAAAACCCAAATATTGCATGTAGAATCAGGCGGACCAGGGGAAACTCAAAATTTCAGGTACGTTTTCTCGACCCGCACAAAACCGATAGTATCCCGCGCCCCCCGCTCGCCGATAACCCGGCGACTTTGATTTCCCCCCGCCGCTTCACCTGCCACCCTCAACGAAATGGCCAAAAAAAACATTGACAGATCGGGGTATTTTCACGCAAACTGAAAACGACTTTCAATTCCACCAAGAGGAGTCCGCCGATGACCACGTTAAGGGAGGCGTTGCCAGACGCCCTTGTCAAACCGCCGATTTGGGCCCCGATCGGCCGGCGGTTCGAGGGGAAGGAGTGCCTTGCATCCTTCCTCGCATTCGAGGCTGCCGAAGTCCTCGGCGGGGCCAAACCCGGGAACCTGGTCAACATCGTCAATCGCCACATGGCCTGCGGGCAGTACATGTACGAGCTCTGGCTACGCCACGGCGCCGACCTCCTCGCCGAGAGCCCCCTGCTGGCCTTCACCCTGCGCGACAACGGACGCAACACGCTGGTCTATCTCTACCGCGAGGATTTGCTGAAGCGCCAACTCGCCTGCCCCGCGGTGACTGGGTTCTTACGGGAACGGGGTTTCAATCCGGAGGGGGGAACGGAGCAGTTGCTGCGGGAGATGCAGCTGCGCTTCGACGAGGGGGGGATGCCCCACGAAGTCGGCGTCATCCTCGGTTATCCTCTCAAGGATGTTCTCGGTTTCATGGGCTGCGGGCTGGAGCCGTTGAGTTGCCGGGGGCCGTGGCAGATCTACGGCGACCCGGCACCGAGCCTGGAACTGGTGTGCTCCTTCCGCCTCTGTCAGTTGAAGATGGCCCGCTCACTCGCTTGGGCAAAGAATCCCAGGGATTGCCTCGGGAACTGAAGGGGGGGGAATAATGAGGCGGGCTGGGGGACGTTCTTAAGTAGTTAACTGACAGCAGCTTAACCCGAGGTCATTCGCACCCATGGCGTTTTTGAACAATTTTCCGGACACAGACCGGTTTCATTCGCCTGGCGCCTGAAATGATCCTTTGATTTGTACTGCATTGATTGTTGTATTTGCCGGTAGTGCTTTTACGGCACATTGTCGTAGTACGTTGATTGGGTAGCGGCGGCAGTTGACAACTTTCTGCTTGCAGGTTTGTGTAAGTTTTTGAAATTGTTCGAAAAAGAATCCACCTAATTTAACGTAAAAAGCGATTGACAGCAGGTGGGCCCCTGTCATTATTCAGGAAACAAAGGGTTTCTTTACGCGAAAACCGCTCGGGGGCAATTGGCCTTGGTGACGCAGGCGCACCCCGGGACCAAGCCGTGAACCTCAAGCCACGAAGGGGGGTGGTTCATTTGAAAGTGTTTTTCCCTTCTGGAAACCGATTGTTCATTCGACCGAGGCTTTTCGCAACGCACGAGCGTTCCTGCTTACGAAGATCGGATTGGCTGGGGAGGACAACATGGCCAAAGTATTAATTTTGACGACGATGATGGTCGTACTCGCTTTCACGGTTGCATTTGCTCATCACCTTGCCGTCGATATGGTTGATGAAGACATTTATGCCATGATCGATGAGGTGGTAGGCGAGACGCCGCACGCGCTTCTGTTTACCGAAGAGGACAGCGAGGAGGTGACGACAACCATCACCACCGAAGATGTCAGTACCGCAGATGACTTGATAAGGGATGGACTGCTCGATGGCGCTTCGCTGCTCGACGGCGACGTGACGATCACCATCGAGTTCCCCGAGGTCGAGGAACCGATGTTCAAAAGCATCGAGGAGCTGTCGACGGGTTCTTCACAATCCAAGAGAAATGCCAAGAAGTGGACTGACTGGGGGCCGCCCGTCATCATAAAGATTCATCAAGTGTTTGAGTGACCCTGCCGCAGGGCAGTCGCAAGTCGAGGGGCACGTTGTCCCGTGCCACTTCTTCGGCAATGCTGAGGTTCTTCCGGCGATATAGCGCACTGGAATCTTAAATAACAACGGGCGGCCGATCCGGCCGCCCGTTGAATTTTGGCCCTCGAGAAACTAGCCGAGGCTGAGCTCTCGCAAGGCCGGGCCCCTGGTTCAGGGCCGAAAAAACTACTTCGCCGTCACCGGGTAGCCGGCTTCCAGCCACCCGTTCCATCCCCCCTTGAGGGCATAGACGTTGGTGTATCCCATCTTCATCAGTTGCCGTGCCACACTGGCACTGGTCCCTTCGTTCGGTCACGCGCAGTAGAGGACGATGGTCTTTCCCTTGGGGTAGTCGGCGGTCCACTTTCCGGGGGACTTGGGATCGGCGCGGAGCGCCCCGCTGATCATCCGGTCGCTTTCTTCCCAGTCCTTCCCCTTCCGTACATCGAGAATCACCAAGTCGGGGGTGCCGAGCTGCCCCTTCAACTCCTGCGCCGTCATCCGGGGCACCTCGCCGGCCTCGGGGGCCTTGCCCATGCCCATGAGGAGCATCCCCGTCGCGACGAGGGTCACCGCCGCGAACATTATACTACGCATCATGATCGTCTCCTTTCGGTCTGTTGTGTTGAATCGGCTTTATGAAGGGTAGCAGGGGATGGCTGGGAAACAAGTCCCGTCGGAACTTTCTGAGGAGCCTATTCCTTCCCGAACAGGCCATCCAGAAACCCCCGCCAAACCTCCCAGTACGCCTCCCCGCCCACATCGTAGGTGTTGTTGTGCCCCGCCCCGCGGATCAGGTGAAAGGTCTTCGGCTTGTTGGCGGCCCGAAAGACGCGCCGGGCCAGCTTCTCCGGAACGATGGTGTCCCGGTCCCCCTGGAACAGCAGGAGCGGCACGTAGACCTGCCCGATCTTGCCGAGGGTGTCGTAGCGGGCGTCGAGGCTCCAGCCGAGCAGGAGGTAGAGCAGGGGGCTGTGGTGCCAGCCCATGGCGGAGATGGAAGGGAAGGGGGTCTCGAGGACGAGGGCCGCCGGCGGCTCTTCGAGGGCGAGTTGGACGGCGACCCCGGCGCCGAGGGAGCGGCCGAAGTAGACCATCCGCTCCGGCTCCCAGCTCCTGCTCCGCAGCCAGGCGAGGGCCCCGCGGGCGTCGTCGTAGGTCCCCTCCTCGCTCGCCCGGCCCTCGCTTCTGCCGTATCCGCGGTAGTCGAAGATGAAGACCGGCAGGCCGAGGCGGTGAAAGAGGGCGAGGTTCTCGACCCGGTGGGAGATGTTGCCGGCGTTGCCGTGGCAGAAGAGGACCAGGGGCCTCCCCTCTTCGCCGGGGAGGTACCAGCCGTGCAGGGTGACGCCGTCTGCGGCGTCGAAGGAAACGTCTTCGTAGATGAGGCCGTAGGAGGCCGGGGTTGCGACCAGCTGGCGTTCGGGAAAGTAGATGTAGCGGTGTTCCATGGCGGCGGCCGCGGCGGTCGGGACGGCGAGGATCGCTGCGGCCAGGGCCGCGAGAAGGGTTGCGGCGTGGCGCCGTCCGGGGATGAAAAGGGAGCTCATGCCCCCAGTATACCGCGTGGTCCGCCGGCCGGCAGGTCATGGGGTTGAAATCAATAGAGAGCCGGAGGGGCCAGGAGTGCGGGAGATGACGCCGCTACTTGCGCCAGAAGGAGGGGAAGAAGAGAACCAGGACGGTGAAGAGCTCGAGGCGGCCGAGGAGCATGCAGCCGATCAGGACGCTCTTGCCGAAGGGGGCGATCTGGCTGTAATTGTCGACCGGGCCGACCGCGCCGAGGCCGGGGCCGATGTTGCCGAGGGTGGCGACGACCGAGGCGGCCGAGGTGACGACGTCGAGGTCGGTGGCGGCCATCAGGCAGGTGGCGACGACGAAGCTGCCGACGTAGAGGGCGAAGAAGCCGAGGATCGACTGCATCACCTCGCGGTCGACAGGGAGGTCGCCGAGCTTGACAAGGCGCACCGCCCGGGGGTGGATGAGGCGGAAGAGCTGGACCTGGGCGTGCTTGAACAGCAGGAGCACCCGGGCCACCTTCATGCCGCCTCCGGTGGAGCCGGCGCAGCCGCCGACGAACATCAGGAAGACCAGCAGGAACTGGGCGACTACCGGCCACAGCTCGTAGTCGGCGGTGCCGAAGCCGGTGGTGGTGAGGATGGAGGAGGCCTGGAAGGCGCTGTAGCGCAGGGTGTCGGCCACCGAGTCGTAGCTGGAACCGTAGTTGAGCACCGCCAGCAGGGCGGTCACCCCGAGGGTCAGGGCGAGGTAGAAGCGGAACTCCTCGCTCCGGAAGTAGTCCCCGAAACGCCCCCGCAGGGCGTGGTAGTGGAGGGAGAAGTTGACCCCGGCGAGGAACATGAAGAGGGTGATGGTCCAGTCGATGAAGGCGCTGTCGTAGGCGGCCACCGAGGCGTTGCGGGTGGAGAAGCCGCCGGTGGCGAGGGTGGCGAAGGCGTGGCAGACGGCGTCGAAAGGGCCCATCCCCCCGGCCATCAGGAGCAGGGTCTCGAGGGCGGTGAACAGGACGTAGACCCCCCAGAGGAGCTTGGCGGTGTCCTGGATGCGGGGCTTGAGGCGGTCGGCGGTCGGCCCGGGCACCTCGGCTTTGAACAGCTGCATGCCGCCGACCCCGAGCATCGGCAGGATCGCCAGGGAGAGGACGATGATCCCCATGCCGCCGAGCCAGTGGGTCAGCGCCCGCCACAGAAGCAGGGAGCGGGGCAGGGCCTCGACGTCCGTGAGGATGGTCGCCCCGGTGGTGGTGAAGCCGCTCATGGTCTCGAACAGGGCGTCGAGGAAGGAGGGGATGGCCCCGGAGAAGACGAAGGGCAGGGCGCCGAACAGGGCGTAGAGGCCCCAGCCGAAGCTCACCACGGCGAAGCCCTCGCGAAGGGTCAGCTCCTTGCCGCTCTTGCAGCACTTGAACAGGGCCGAACCCGCCGCGAGCGTGACGACGGCGGCCAGGGCGAAGGGGCCGGCGGTGCCGTCGGCGTCGAGCAGGGCGAGGGGGATGGGCAGGAGCAGGGCGCCGGAGAGAAACAGCAAAAGGGCCCCGAGTATGCGCAGGGTCAGCATCCCGTTCATCTATTCGAAAAACCTCTCGACCGGGGCCAGCGCCTCGGGCAGGGCGAAGACCACCACCCGGTCGCCCTTCTTCAGGGTGCTCTCCCCGGTGGGGATCTCGTAGTTCTGGCCGTGGACGATGGCCCCGATGATCGCTCCGGCGGGGAAGTTGAGTTCCTTGAGGGGGGTGCCGAGGATGGCGCTTCCCTTCTTGATCTGGATTTCCATGACCTCGGCGTTGCTCCCCTCGATGGCGGCCAGGGAGATGACCTCGCCCCGGCGCACGTACTTGAGGATCGCACCGGCGGCGGCGAGGCGCGCCGAGACGCAGGCGTCGATGCCGAGGGTCGGCGCCAGGTTGAGCAGCTCGGGCTTGTTGACCAGGGTCAGGGTGCGCCGGGCGCCGTGCTGGCGGGCGAGCAGGGAGCAGAGGATGTTGGTCTCGTCATTATCGGTGACGGCGATGAAGACGTCGGCGTTCTCGACCCCCTCGTCGACCAGGGTGCGGATGTCTGTCCCCTCGGCGTGGATCACCATGGTCTTCTTCAGGGTCGCCGAGAGCCTCGCGCAGCGCTCCTCGTCGCGGTCGACGAGGCGCACGGCGAAGCGCATCTTCTCCAGCTGGCGGGCGATGCGCAGGCCGATGTGGCCGCCGCCGAGGACGAAGGCCCGGTGTCCGCGCCGCGAGGGCTCCTCCACATGGAGCAGGTACTGGATGGAGGGCAGCTCGTCCTTGTGGGCGAAGATGAAGATCCGGTCGCCGGCCTGGATGGTGTCGTCCCCCCGGGGGATGATGGTCTGGTCGCCGCGGCCGATGGCGGTGACCACGAAGCGGTACATGCCGCGGATCTCGCCGAGCTCGCGCAGGGTGAGGCCGCACAGGGGGTTCTCCTGGCCGATGTGGTAGCCGATGAACTGGATCTGCCCCTCGACGAACTCGGCCACGTCGAAGGCCCCCGAGCGGGTGGCGATCTTGACGATCTCGTCGGCGACCGCGTCGTCGGGGTTGATGAGCAGGTCGATGCCGAGCTTCTCCTTGGAGAGGACCGCGCTCTGGCCGGTGTACTCGATGCTCTTGACCCGGGCGACCCGGGTGGCCACCCCGTACTCCCGGGCGAGCAGGCAGGCGAGGATGTTCACCTCGTCCATGTCGGTGACGGCGATGAAGATCTCCGTCTCCTTGATGCCGGCCTGCTCCAGGGTTTCGGCGCTGGCGCCGTTGCCCAGGATCCCGAGCACGTTGAGGCGGTCCTGCACCCGGCCCAGCTGCTCTTCGTTGCGGTCGATGAGGGTCACCTCGTGACCCTCGTGGGAGAGGCGCTCGCAGAGGAAGTAGCCGACCTGGCCGGCGCCGATGATGAGTATCTTCATGTCCGCGGTTCTCTGTGAAAAGGGGGACGCCGGAGAAAATCCCCGGCGACGACGATCGTATACATCGCACAATTTGGAAATTTGTGCAAGATGTGCGGCGGCAGGGGGGCGGGCAGGGGTTGTGCCGGGCCGGTGGCTTGGCTACAATGGGGTCGGTTTTTTAACAAGGGAGGGGAGCGTGTCCGATCCGATCATCGAGGTTTCCGAGGAGCAGATCCGCCGGGAGCGGTCCAAGGCGCGGGAGCTGCGCCGCAGCCAGTGGTGGAAGAACCGCGTCGGCCAGGGCCGCTGTCATTACTGCGGGGCGCAGGTTCCTCCCAAGGAGCTGACCCTCGACCACATCGTGCCCCTGGTGCGCGGCGGCCGCAGCACCAAGGGCAACTGCGTGGCGGCCTGCAAGGAGTGCAACAGCCGCAAGCAGTCGCTGCTGCCCGTGGAGTGGGGGGAGTACCTGGCGCGGCTCGAAGGGAAGGGGTAGGCCCCTCGACCCTCCTTCTCGTGGATCACTCCCCGTCCGCATCCCCCTCTCCTTCGACGTCCTCTCCCCGTTCGTCCTCGTCCTCGAAGTCCTCGTCCATGAAGTCCTCGTCCATGAAGTCCTCGTCCATGAACCGGGCGAGGAAGCGCCGGTTGTCCCGGATGCGCTTTCCCACCTCCTGCTGAATGGCGTCCAGGTCGGCGGCCATCGCGGCTGTCTCCTCCCCGATGGTTCCCTGCCGGCCGGCCCCGGCCGTGTCCTTTTCCCCCCCATCAGACATCGCGCATCTCCATCGCCCGGCGGTAGAGCTCTACGTAGCGCTCCGCCGAGCGGGCCCAGGAGGAGTCCCGGGACATGCCGCGCCGCACCAGGGTCAGCCAGGGGCGGCGGCGCTCGTAGAGGTCGAGGGCCCGGTCGAGGGCCTCCATCAGGGCGGCGGCGCTCGGCTCCTCGAAGCTGAAGCCGTTGGCCCGGCGCGGGCTCTCCCGCGGGTCGGTGATCGTGTCCGCCAATCCCCCGGTCCTGCGCACGACCGGAACCGTGCCGTAGCGCAGGGCGATGAGCTGCCCGAGGCCGCAGGGCTCGTAGCGGCTCGGCATGAGGAAGAGGTCGCTGCCGGCGTAGATGCGCCGGGCCAGGGCCTCGTCGAAAGAGAGGTTGATGGAGACCTGGCCGGGGCGGCTCCCCTCGATCCGGGCGAAGCGCTTCATGTGCGCCTCCTCGCCGGTGCCGAGGAGGACGAACTGCAGCTTCCGCTTCACCAGGTCCCGCCAGGCCTCTTCGACGGTGTCCAGCCCCTTCTGGGTGTCGAGGCGGGTGACCATGGTGACGATCGGCACCGTCGGGTCGGGCTCCAGGCCCAGTTCCCGCTGCAGGGCCCGCTTGCAGGCGCGCTTGCCGCGCAGGTTCTCCGGGCCGAAGGGGGCGGCCAGGGCGGCGTCGGCGG
>NZ_PKUB01000033.1 GCF_002868845.1 Desulfuromonas sp. | reverse complement strand
TACCTCTTCTTTAGCGTCGGTCTCTGCCTGTCCGTGGCTGGGGTGCTCTTCATGCGCCTCTTCCGGAATCGGGGGTTTGCCTAGCAAGCTGCAGGACCGGTGCATCGGCGCCCCTTTTTTCGACCGAACGCGAAAGCCCTCCCGGGTTACAGGGAGGGCTTTCGTTCGTTCAATCGGAAGAGGTTGGAGTTGGTTGTTTTCTCGGGCCTTCTAATCCTTCATCTCACGTTACCCACGGCCCCTCAGGGGTTTCCAATGTGAAATGAGGCTTGGCGGATTAAAATAATGTTCTTAGCGGCTGTAAAAATTGTATGATCGCATGGGAGGGGAGAGTGTTGCCACTACTTGTATTGTCGACTCCGGCAACTGAGCTCATGGAGAACGCTCCCGGGAGAATACGCGCATGCGGCAAACTGATCTGGCGACACGAGTTGTGGCATTGGTGTTTCTTTTGTTTTTTTTGCTGGCAACGGGCTGCGAGCAGAAAGGGCCGGAAACAGTCCCTGCCATCGCCGAAACAACATCCGTGGATCGGCCGACTTCTTCGCCAACCATCGATCTGGCGCCGTGGCAGAAGGCCGACATCGACTGGCGGCAGGCCGCAGGGGCGAACCTGTCGGTTTTGGCCGCCGCTCATGCGGGGTTCCCGGCACTAAAACCGCTGCTGCCGATTTTCGAGGCCTTGACCGGGATCCGGGTCGGTTACCTGATGGCCGATGAAACCGACATGCGCACCAAGCGACGCGTCGATCTCGCCTCCGGGGCGGGGGTCTATGACGTGGTTCCCATCGGCGTGACCTATCTCGGCGAAGCCCATGCCAGCGGCTGGCTCGACGATCTTTCCGGCCCTTTGAACGATCCCACCCTGACCGATGCCGCATGGTTTGATGTCGAAGACATCAGCCAGGCCCTCAGAGATCTGCATGTTATGGACGGCAGCCTGCTGGCAATCCCCTACTCCAGCGCCACTGGGGTCTTTGCCTACCGCAAAGATCTCTTCGCCCGCTACAACCTCTCGGTGCCGGACAGTTATGCAGAGATTGTCGCCATGAAGGCCAAGCTTCAGGCGGCGCTGGACAAGGACGGACTTCAAGACACCTACGCCTTTGCCACCCGGGCCAAGATCGGGGCCGGCCGCAACACCTGGATGGTCATTTCCTGCATCAGGGCCTACGGGGGGGAGATGCTCGACGCCAACGGTCGGGCCATTTTCAACTCTCCCGAAGCGGTCAGGGCCCTGGACGTCTACCGGGACATGATCACCGGTGCAGGGACGCCTCCGGAGAGCGAGGCCATGGACATTTATCAGATGCGCAAGCTCTTTGGTGAGGGCAAGCTCGCCTCGATGATCGTCGCATCCGACTTCTTCAATCAGATCGACAGCCCGGAAAAATCCCCGGTCTGGGATCGCTGGGACGTCGCCGTCATTCCGCGCGGCCCCGCGTCTCGGGAAACCTCGCTCTGGGCCTGGGCATGGGGAATCAACAGTGCCTCCAGTCAGAAGCGGGCCGCCTGGCTCTTTACCCAATGGGCCACCAGCAAGGCGACAATCGACCTGCTCGGTACGGGGGTCGCCCCCGCCCGCCTGTCGGCCTGGGAAGCGAAAGCCTTTCAGGGGTTGGGGGCTCCGGGACTGATCGTGGGCACCACCTGGGCTCTGAATCATGCAACCCCCTCAAGGCTGCAGACGGGGATTCCCGAATTCCCCGAGGCGGGCCTGGCGGCGTCCCTGGCCTTTAGCGAAATTTTTTTCGGGGCGCAGGTACAAGAGACCCTCGATGCGGCGGTCAAAAAGGTCGATGGGATCATGGAGAAGGGGCCGACGAAACGATGACCTCATCGCTGCGCACGAAAATTCTGCTGTCCGTCGGCTGCATCATCTTTGTCGTCCTGGGGGTCAGCACCCTGATTCAGGTTCGGGAGCTGCGCCGGGGCTATCTGGAGGCGATCGCCTTTCGCTCCGAAGCCATGGCTACCGACATCGTCAACGACCTCAAGACCCTGCAGAAAACCAGCGACAACCTCCCATGGATGCTGCGCATCCAGTCCATCAAGTGCCTGCAGCTCCTTGAAGCCAACAGAGGGAATGGGGTCACGCATTTTGCCGTCCTTGACGGGGACGGAACCTTCGCCGCTCACAGCGATCTGGCATCAAGGGGCACCCGTCCCGGCGGTTCCGTCTTGAACGATGCCGTTCTCAGCCGCAAGGGGATTACGGTTCTCGACGAAGGCCACTATCACACCCTGGTGCCGGTCTTCGGCACCGAAGATACCTATATCGGCACCATAGACATCGGCGTGTCCCGAACCGTCGTCGATAAAAAGGTGCAGCAGCTGCTCCTCTATTCGGCAGGGATGTTCGGCGTTTTCCTCATCGTCGGGCTTTTCGCCACTTCCATTTTGGCGCACCTGTTTTTCTTGAGACCCATCGCCCGATTGACCGAGTCCTCTTCCGCGATGGCCGAAGGCAACCTGGATCAGGAGATCGACACCAGCCGCGGCGATGAGCTGGGCGTGCTGGCCGAAAGTTTCGCTTCGATGCGCGATGCCATCAAGGGACAGATTGCCGCCCTGAGTGCGGAGAACAGGGAGCGCAAGCGTGCTGAAAAGGAGGTCAGAAAGCTCAACGAGGATCTGGAGCAAAGGGTTCAGGAGCGCACGACGGAACTTGTTGCGGCCAACGAGAACCTGAACAAGGCCAAAGAGAGAGCCGAAGCCGCCAGCCGGGCGAAGAGCGAGTTTGTCGCCAACATGAGCCACGAACTGCGCACCCCGATGAACGCGATCCTTGGCTATTCGCAGCTGATGCAACGGGATCCATCGCTCCTTCCCGAACAGCGGGCAAGCCTCGAAACCATCAATCGCAGCGGGGAGCATCTGCTGACCCTGATCAACGAGGTTCTCGAACTCTCCAGGATCGAGGCTAAACGGATCACCCTGAAACCTGTCCTCTTCGATCTCCAGTCCCTTTTTCATGATCTTGAAGCCCTCTTTCATGCCCAGACCGAGGCCAAAGGGGTTGACCTTCGGATGGACAATGTACAGGAACTTCCTCATTACGTGGTTGCGGATGAAAACAAACTGCGCCAGATCTTGATCAATATTCTGGGCAACGCGGTAAAATTCACCGAAAAGGGGGGCATCAGGGTCCGGGCCGCTGTCAAAGGGGATGTCCCGCAAGCCATGCGCCTGGCGGTGGACGTCGAAGATACGGGCGTCGGCATCGCCGCAGATGAGCTGGACAAGGCCTTCGAGTACTTCGAACAGACGGCCAGCGGCAGGCAGGCCCAATGCGGGACCGGTCTGGGGCTGGCCATCAGCCGGGACTATGTGCGGCTGATGGGGGGCGATATCACCGTTGCCAGCCGGCCCGGAGCAGGCAGCACCTTCCGTTTTGACATCGGCATCGAAGCCGGCGAGGGGTCAGGCCCTGAAGAAAAGTCTCCCCTGCCCAGGGTGGTCGGGTTGGAGACAGATCAGGACATCCCCCGGGTCCTGGTGGCCGAAGATAACCCGGAAAGCCGCCGACTGCTGGTCGAACTCCTGCGGACGGTGGGGATGGAAGTCAAAGAGGCATGCAATGGCAAGGAGGCGGTCGAGCTTTTTGATCGCTGGCGTCCCCACTTCATCTGGATGGATATCCGCATGCCGGTGATGGACGGCCGGCAGGCGGCGCAACAGATAAAGGCCGGGGAAGCCGGACAATCGACGGTCATAGCCGCCCTGACGGCCCATGCGCTGGAGGAGGAAAGGGCAGCGATCCTCGCCGCAGGGTTCGACGATTTTGTGCGCAAGCCCTTTCGGGAGGAGGAGCTTTTCGCGGTCATGGCCAGGCATCTCGGTCTGCGGTATCGCTATGCAGACGCCTCTGAGGAAGGGGATCCCCAGGAACTGAGTCCGGAGCGGCTTAAAGACCTGCCGGAGCCGCTGCGTCGTGAGCTGCATGAGGTCGTCATTGAGCTGAGCATGGAGAAAACCCTGACAGTGATCGAGCAAATATCCGCACTGGACCCGCCCCTCGGCGGCGCCCTGAAGGAAATCGCCAGAAAACTCGATTTTGACCGCCTGCTGGAACTGCTGGAGGGTGAGAGTGACAATATTGGATCATGAAAAGCTGAAGACGGGGCGCGGCGAAATACTGATCGTCGACGATACGCCGGCCAACCTGCAGCTGCTCACGGAGATTCTCGCGGAGCAGGGGTATGCGGTCCGTGCCGCTTCGAGCGGTCGCCTGGCCTTGAGGTCGGTGGCGGCCAAGGCGCCGCACCTGATCCTGCTCGATGTGAAGATGCCGCAGATGGACGGCTTCGAGGTCTGCCGTCGCCTCAAGGCCGAGGAGCGCAGCCGCGAGATCCCCGTGATCTTCATCAGCGCTCTGGACGAAACGGTCGACAAGGTCAAGGGCTTCGAGGCCGGCGGCGTCGATTACATCAGCAAGCCGTTTCAGCCCGAAGAGGTTCTGGCCCGAATCGGGGTGCAGTTGCGCATTCGCCAGCTTACCGACAAACTCCAGGAGGCCAATGAGACCCTGGAGTTCCGGGTGGAGGAGCGCACGGCGGAACTGGCTAAGGCCAACGCCGAACTGGAGGCGGAAATTGCCGAGCGGCTGAAAACGCAACAGGCCCTGGAGGAGAGCGAAAAACTCTTCCGTTCCTTCTTCAAGGCCTCTGCCGCCGGAATGGCCATCATCGCGCCGGATGGCCGGTTTCTGGAGGTGAACCAGGCCCAGTGCGATTACCTGGGATATGCCAGGGACGAAATGATCGGCAGAACCGTCGAGGCAGTCACCCATCCGGATGACCGCGAGGCGACCCATCAGCTCTACCTGGGCCTGCAGGCCGGGGAGCGCTCCGACATCGTCTATGAAAAACGTTACCTGCGCAAGGACGGAACCCTGGTCTGGGGACATGCTTCCGTCGCCCCGGTCTTCGATACCGCTGGCCGGCTTGACTATTACGTTGCCCTGGTCCAGAACATCTCAAGGCGCAAGCAGGCCGAGGAGGCTGTGAGCGAGAGCGAAAGGCGGCGCGCCATCCTGATGGCCAACCTGCCCGGCATGGTCTACCGCTGCCGCAACGACCGGGACTGGACCATGGAGTTCGTCAGCGAGGGCTGCCGCGCCCTGACGGGGTATGCGCCCGAAGATCTGCTTGAAAGCACAGGACGGTCCTACAACGACCTCATCCATCCTGATGACCGGGAATGGCTCTGGCAGTATGTCCAGTCGTCGGTGAAGGAAGAGCAGCCCTTCGAACTGGAGTACCGTATCCGTACTGCCGGTGAAGAAGAGCGTTGGGTCTGGGAGCGGGGACGGGGGGTCTTCGGGCAGGGCGGGGAACTGTTGGCCCTGGAAGGATTTATCACCGACGTGACCGAGCGCAAGGAGGCCAAAGAGGCGCTGCAGCAGAGCGAGGAGCGCCTCTCCCTGGCGCTGCAGGTCTCCAACGAGGGGGTCTGGGACTGGAGCCTGGCCACGGACGAGGTTTACTTCAGCCCCCGCTACTTCACCATGCTCGGCTACGCCCCGGCGGAGTTCCCCCCGTCCTTCAAGACCTTTGCCCGTCTGCTGCACCCCGATGACAGGGAGGGGACCGTGGCCAGGGCCCGGGTGCTGGTTGAGAAGGGGGAGAACTTCCACATGGAGTTCCGCATGGTCGCCAGGGACGGTCGGTCTGTGCATGTTCTATCCCGCGGGGAAGCGGTGGCGTTTGACGCCGCAGGCAGGCCGACCCGCCTGGTCGGAACCCACATGGACATCACCGAGCGCAAGGAGGCCGAGGAGGCGCTGCGCTACCGTGAGGCTTTCGAGTCCCTGATCGCCGAGGTCTCCACACGCTTCGTCGAGCTGCCCCCTGCCGAAGCCGGTGCGGGCATCGACTTCGCCCTGCGGAAACTTGGCGCGTTCGTCGGGGTGGATCGCTGCTGTGTCATCGAGTCCTCGTCAGATGACTCTGCCTGGAGCGAAACCCATGCCTGGTGTGCCCCCGGGATTCCCGCCATGAGGAATCATCGTCAGGGGACTGACGTAGGGAAGGTGCCTTGGGGAACAGCCAGGATAAGGAATCGGCAGTTCGTTCATGTGCCTCGAGTGGCGGACCTGCCGCCGGCGGCGGCGAAGGAAAAGGCCCGCTGGCAGGCCCAGGGGATCAAGTCGGTTCTTTGCGTACCGATTTACTTCGCCGCCGAGGTGGTCGGCGTTCTGACCCTCGAAACGGTGCGAGAAGAAAAAAACTGGAGCGAACAGGATCTGACTCTGCACCGGACGGTCGGCGAGATCTTCGGCAGCGCCCTGATCCGGCAGCGGGCCGAACAAGAGCGGGAGCGGCTCCTGCACGATATGGGCGAGCGCATCAAGGAGTTCCGCGGTCTCTACGGGATGAGTCAGCTGCTGCGCAGGGACGAGCCGCTGGAGACGCTCTTTCGCGAGGCCGTGACCCTCATCCCTCCGAGCTGGCACTATCCCGAGATTACCCGGGCCCAGTTGCGTTTTGACGATCGTGAGTACGTCTCCTCGCCCTTCGATGCGACGCCGTGGATGCAGAGTGCAGAGATCGTCGTCCAGGGCCAATGCCGCGGCACGCTGAAAGTCTATTATCTGGAAGAGCGCCCGACACTGGACGAGGGGCCCTTCCTTCAGGAGGAGCGCCAACTGCTCGACACCCTGGCCCGAAACCTGGGTGAAACCATTGAACGAAAGTGTGCTCAAGAAGCCCTGCGGGAGAGCGAGGAGCGCTTCCGTTCTATTTTTGTTTCTACCACCACCCCCATGGCGATCCTGTCGCCGAGCGGGGACGTTCAGCAGGTCAACCCGGCCTGCTGCAGGTTTTTCGGCTATAGCGAAGAGGAGTTCTGCCGGCTCAACGTCAAGGATGTGACCCATCCCGACGATCGCCCCAGGACCGTCGCCCTCTACCACGAGGTTTCGATCGGCCAGCGAGGGGGCCTCGACTACGAGAAGCGCTATCTGTGCAAGGACGGCACCATCCGCTGGGGCCACACCACCATGGCGCCGGTGACCGACGAGCAGGGACAGGTCTCCTACTTTGTGGCCCTGACCCAGGATGTCACCGATCGCAAGCAGGCCGAGGAGGCCCTTCTGTCCGCTCATCGGCGCCTCGAGGACATTATCGAATTCCTTCCCGACGCCACCTTCGTCATCGACGGGGAGAAGAAGGTGGCGGCCTGGAACCGGGCCATGGAGAAGATGACCGGGGTCGGCAAAAATGAGGTCCTCGGCCAGGGGGATTACGCCTACGCCCTTCCTTTTTACGGGACGCGCCGGCCGATTCTGATCGACCTGGTCGGCAGCCAGAACCCGGAGTTCGAGGCAAATTACGACTTTGTGAAAAGACGGGGAGACACCCTGATCGCCGAAACCCCCCTCCCGTCCCTTTACGAAGGGCGGGGCGGCTATCTCTGGGGGATCGCCGCGCCCCTCCTCGACCAGCAGGGGCATATCGTCGGCGCCATCGAGTCAATCCGCGACATCACCGACCGCAAGGAGGCCGAGGGGGCGCTCAAGGCCGTCTTGGCCGAAGCCGAGGAGGCCCGGGAGAAGATCGACGCCATTCTCAAGTCGGTGGCCGACGGCCTGGTTGTGGCCGACTTGAGCGGACGGGTGGCCCTGATGAACCGGGCGGCGGAAAAACAACTGGGGATGACCCTCGGAGAAGCCTTTTCCCGGCCCGTCGATACCCTGCTGCCCGGCGAGGGGTTCGGCGCGCAGGTCGCGGCGGTTCTGGAAGGGGGGGGCCATCCGCCCGTCCTTGAGTGGGAACTCACCGACCAGACCTCGGCGAAGACCCGGACGATTCAGCCCCACACCGCAGCAGTCCAGAACAGGGAGGGAAAAACCACCGGCACCATCACCCTGCTGCGCGACGTAACCCGGGAAAGAGAGCTCGACCGCATGAAGAACGAGTTCATCTCCACCGCCGCTCACGAACTGCGCACCCCCCTGACCTCGGTGCTGGGGTACTCCGAGGTATTGCTCAACCAGGAGGAGTACGGGATCACCGATCCGGCCCTGCAGAAGGAGTTCCTGGACGCTATCCATGCAAAGGGGCAGAGGCTCGAGGCGATTATCTCCGACCTGCTCGACTTGAGCCGAATTCAGTCGGGCCAGAGGATCTCCCTGCAAAGATCGCCCTGCGATATCGTCCAGCTGCTTGACAAGATCGTTTCACAATATCGGCAGGAAAAGGACGGGTACCCCTTCGAGGTGAGTCTTCCCGAAGGGGCGGTCGAACTCTGGGTCGATGCTGGAAAAATCGAACAGGTGATGGATAATCTTCTGGGCAATGCGGTCAAGTTCTCGCAACAGAACGGCACCATCAGAGTGACCGGGCAGGTGACAGGGGACTCTTTTCTCATCGTCGTCGCGGACGAGGGGATCGGCATGACCCCGGAGCAGCTTGAACGGGTTTTCGACAAGTTCTACCGGGTCGACGCCTCGGACACCGCCGCCGGAGGGCTCGGCCTGGGAATGTCCATCGCCAAAAGCATCGTCGAGGCCCACGGGGGGGAGATCCGGGTGGAGAGCGAACCGGGGCAGGGGACAAAAGTCAGGGTTACCATTCCCCTGGGAAAAGTGATTTCCAATCCATAAACCCGAGTTTTCGATGGTGTCGGGGCGAAAGCAATCCGCTCCGACACCAAAGGGATTTCCTTTAAGTGAGTGGGCGAGGTTTTGGTTTGGCAAGTAGCAATCGCTTCGCGCCGTTCAAAAAGCTCTCTATGCTTGAAATAAGCCGCCCCTGCCCACCACCCCACCACCTCATTCGGGTCATTCGAGAAGCTCCTGTCCCAAACCCTCTTCAGCCATCGCTTTTTCAAACCCGTGATCGAGCTTGGCGCATTCGCGTGCCAGGAGGTTTCGATACATGCGCGACAACTTTTCTTGAAGAGCCTCTTCGATGATGCGGGTGTGGCTGGGAAAGGTACGAAGGGCAACGAGTTGATCGACNGTTGATCGACTTCGCCCAAGGTGCTTTGGTCGATGGACACGGTAATTTTGGTTTTCGGCATGGTGTTCATCCCTATTTCGGCTTGGTATGAAATCAGGTCCTACCAAGTTTTTTGTCAAGTCACGGGGTGGTTGTGGTCACGTCTTGCCATGCCACTTTTCAATAAAAAACGGGCAGCCAAGTTGGCTGCCCGTTGTCTTTCGCTTTTTTTCAAAAGTTATGGGTCTGCGGGGATCGGGTTTGACTTCCTGCTGTCCCCGCAATGACAGGGGAGCAGGCAAGTCTCCTGACTTGGCAGAAAAAAGGCTCTAGCCGAGGGGGTTCGCCGCACGCTTAAAAGCAGGCGCGACTTTTTTCCTGGCCCAGATCACCATCCACCCCAGCGGGGTTCCCTTGAGGCGCATCTCCTCCTCGAGGATCTTCTTCTCCGACTGGGCGTGGGGGTCGGCGGGGTCTGCGGCGAGGGCCTTGTCGAAGCAGGCCATGGCCTCCTTTTCGCGGCCGAGGCGGGAGAGGGCTACCCCCCGGTTGCGCAGGGCGTGGAGGTTGTCCGGGTCGAGGGCGAGAATCCGGTCGAAGGCCTCAAGCGACTCCCGGCCGTAGCCGAGCTTGGCCAGGCAGACCCCTTTCTGCCCGAGGGCGACCAGGTCGTCCGGCTTCAGCTCCAGGGACCGGTTCAGGATCTGCACCGCCCGGCGCGTTTTGCCGAGCAGGGAGAGGACGATGGCGTGGTTGACCAGCACCAGGGTCTCCCCCGGCAGAGCCGCGGCGGCCTGCCTTATCAGGGTCTCCCCTCCTTCGAGGTTTCCCTCCAGGCACAGGGACTCCCCGGAGAAGAAGAGGGCGAAGCCTTCGTCGTCGGCGTTTCTGGCTTGTTCCGCCACCTCCCTCGCCAGGCTGACGGCCTCGTCGCGGCGTCCCTCCTCGTCGAGGCGGTCGACCTCGGCGGCCATTTTCACGTAATCAGAAGTTGTACCGGACATGACGTTTTCCCCTTTCAAAAGTGGCAACATCATAGCATAGTCCCAGACATTCAGCGGATATAAAAAAAGCGCATCCCCTGTTGGAGATGCGCTTTTTTGTCGGGCAACTGACAGGTCCTAGTGAGCGACCATTTCGAAGATCTTGTCAGCGAAGGGGTTGGCGAAGAGGATGATCATGGCCACAACGAAGACGTAGATGGCGAGGGACTCGATCATCGCCAGACCGATCATCATGGTGGTCAGGATCTTGCCGCTTGCGCCGGGATTGCGGGCAACGCCTTCACAAGCGCTGCGGATGGCCATACCCTGGCCGATGCCGGTTCCGAGGGAACCGAGACCCATGCCGATACCGGCAGCAACCATACACCAAGCAAAAAATTCCATTGTTCTACTCCTTTTCTACGGGTTTTTTCCTAAATAGTATAGGACCTAACAAGCTGAACAATTCAGCGGTATTAGTGAGCCTCTTCGATGGCGCCGGCGATGTAGATCATGGCCAGCAGGGAAAAGACGAAGGTCTGGATGAAGGCGATCAGCACCCCCATGAGCATCATGGGGACCGGCAGCAGGAAAGGGACCAGCAGCAGGAAGATCATGAGGACGATCTCGTGGCCGAACATGTTGCCGAAAAGACGCAGCGACAGGGAGAGGGGCCGGGCCAGGTGGCCGATGATCTCGATGATGAAGATCAGCGGAGCCAGCGCCAGGATCGGTCCCATGAAGTGCTTGAGGTATTTGACGCCGTGCTCTTTGATCCCGACGATGTGGGTCATGGCGAAGACGGTCAGCGCCAGCGCGACGTTGGTGTTGAGGTTGGCGGTCGGCGGGTAGAGGCCCGGGATGAGACCGATGAGGTTGGACACCAGGATGAACAGGGCGAAGGTGGCGATGAGGGGGAAGTAGGCCTTGCCCTTGGGTCCCATCGTTTCGTCGATGAGGTTCTCGACGCCGCCGACGACGATTTCCATGAAGTTCTGCATGCCCGCGGGGGCGATCTTGGGAGCACGCGCCGCGAGGAAGGCGATGGGGATGATGATCGCCATGACCAACCAGGTGTAGATGACCGCTTTAAGGCTTTCCGGGTTGGTGATCAGCGCATCGAGGTGGAGTTTGTGTGCCAGCCACTCGAGAATAAGAAATGGATGAGTCATGGTTTGCTACCGCCTCCGCGTTTTGTCGTTCGCTTTATGGTCGTCCAAAAGATATTGAGTGGTACAACCGCGAGCCCTACGGCCAGTGCGATGGGGCTCACCCCGCCCCGGGTGATGAGGAGAAACAGGGCGGCGCCGAGAGTGCCGAGTCGTATGAAGTAGCTGACCTGGAACCCCTTGGCCGACGCCGGCGAGGGAGCGGCGAGCGCCTGGGTGAGAGAGCGCTGCATCCAGCGGTAACCGACTATGGCCAGCAGGCCTCCGCCGAACACTCCCAGGCTGACGGGCGCCGCCCTCCAGGGCAGGCTCGCCAGGACCAGAAGGGCCAGGATGATCCAGTTGCGCCGGGCGATCTCCCCCAGCAGTTGCTCACCCTGATCCGTCAACGTCTTCGCTGTTTTCTTCCTGCTGCCGCTTCATTTCCCGGTTGGTCAGGATGTAGATGTTGCGGAACCCGGAAACGATGCCGAACCCGAGGAAGACCAGGGTCAACCAGGGCGATGTTCCCAACCACTTGTCCAGATAGTACCCCATGGCCAGGCCGATAAGGGTCGCGGCCACCATGGAGGTTCCGACGCTGGACAAAAAGCCCAGCGACCTGAAGAGTTGGCGCTTATCGTCGGCCATGAGTAAATTGTATACGGTATACAGGTTAAGGCTGAAAAACCTGCATTAAATAGCATGTGTAAGGCGGGATGTCAACCGGTTTTTGGCTCTTCGGCCTGCTTCATTGGCCCCGTTTCCGGCCTCGCCAGTCGTTGATGCTCCAGGCGAGCTGGTTCCACATGGAGCGCAGCAGGGCCACCTCCTCCCGGTCGGGGGAGGCCCTGTGGATGAGGCGGCGCAGGGGGTAGGTTCCCTGGCCCGGGCGGGCCGGGTTGAGCAGGGCGATGCGCTCGAGGACCTGCTCCATCTGGCGGAACATCTGCTCCATCTCGCCAAGGGGCGGGCGCTCGGCCGGGGCGGCGGGGGTCGCCTCTGCGGCCGGCCGGGCCAGTTCGTAGAGGAACGTCAGCACCGCCTGGGCCAGGTTCAGGGAGGGGCAGTCGGGGCTGGTGCGGATGGAGGCGGCGTGGGAGCAGGCGGCCACTTCCTCGCTGGTCAGGCCCGCGTCCTCCCGGCCGAAGACCAGTCACATCCTGGGGGCCGCCCTGTGCAGGCCGGGGACCGCCGTGACGTCCATCGGGGCGGCGCGCAACCGTCCGGAGCGCCGGGTGGCGGCAACTGCCACCGGCAGGTCGGCCACCGCCGAGGGCAGGTCGGGGTAGAGCCTGGCCGACTCGAGCAGGGGGTGGGCGGCGACGGCGAACTTGCGGGCCTCGGCGTGCAGGTGCGGGCAGGGGTTGACCAGGCGCAGGTCCGTGGCGCCGAAGTTGGCCATGGCCCGGCAGGCCATGCCGATGTTTCCGGGCTGCTGTGGTTCGACGAGGACAACGGCAATGCTCTTCAGGCAGGGGTCACTCATTGCATCCTCGGTCAGTGCTGACGGTTGGGGGGGCGCGGGCCGTCCCGTTTGCTGGCGGTGAAAATTCGTTTTTCCGCCCTCTTTTATCCTTCAGTAGGCGAGGCTCTCCCGAGAGTACAGCCAAAGGTTCTCCCCGGGCAATGAAAATTCCCCCCCCGGCCGGTTCCGGCCGAATAGGGCGAAACCGATTTGGCCTGTATTTTGCTTAGAGAAATCGTGGTAAACTATTTTCAGTTTGAGTCGAATAGAATGAAGCGGGGTATGGTCCAGGGGGGCCGTCCCTTGTGCCGAGCTGTATCTATGGAGGAAGCCTGATGACCGATGAGAAGCGCCGTTTTCCGCGCATTGCGACCAACGTCCACGTGGCCCTGGCCGTCGAGAAGAGCGACAAGGAGACCCGCCAGTATCTCGAGGCGGTGGCCGAGAACTGCAGCCTCGGGGGGATGTTCATCGCCACCGACCACCTGGTGCCCAAGGGGCACATCGTGCGTCTCAAGCTCCAGGTCGACGGCACCGGGGGCAAGTCGTCAGTGGTCCATGCCCGGGGCTTGGTGCGCAGGGTTCAGCGATGGACCAAGCCCAAGGGGATCGGTGTGGAGTTCATCGAGTTCGAGGGGCTGGGCGAGGATTCGTACGCCGACTGGGCGGCGCGGCTCTCCGGCGGGGAGAAGGGTTAGGCGCTATTCTCTTCGGGGGCGCCGGTCGCCGAAAGGCGCTGCACCGGGAATGCGAAAGGCCACGGACCGAAAGGTCCGTGGCCTTTTTCTATTCTATTGTCGGGGCGGAAACTGCCCGGAGCGCCGTAAAAAGCCTAGGCTTGCTTGAGCCAGTTGATGGACTTGAGGAGCAGCCCCGCCGAGGTCTGCAGGTTCGGGTTGTCTCTGTCCTTCAGGAGCAAATAAGCCCTTTCGAGCAATTTCATGGAGTCGTTAATGTTCTTCCTCGACATGTTCAGACCGCCTTCTGTTCTTCTGGTTTTGTCCAGCTGCTGCTGCATCCGGCGCACCGGGCGATTCCCCCGGTTTCCGTGACCGCGAAGCTGCCGCAGGCCGGGCACATGGACAGCGGGTTTTCGGGGTTCTCCGCGAACTCGAACGCCAGCCCCAGCTTGTCAACCCCCTTTATCAGTTCTTTGCTCGGGGATCCCGGGGCGTGCAGTTGCTGAAAAAGGAGCTTCCTGGCTTCCTGCATGAGGGCCAGGGCCTTCTTGGTGTCTTTTGCCATAACCGTTGCTCAGGGTTTTTTTGAGGCGGCACTCTCTGCAGCCCCTTCTTTTGAACCGTCGGGGCCTGGAGATAATGAATGTTCTTACATCTTCGATTTTAGATATATGGAATATATAGAGACTTAGGGTGCCATGTCAAGCCCCTTTCCCCTGCGGGAGAGCACCTTTGCTTTGATCTTGCCTGTTCGCTGGGAATGTTCAGTAGAAAATGGTTCTGGTCCGGTGGCGGGGCCGGAGGCGGTAGCGAGGTTGCTGGCCCCGGTGCCAGAGAAGGTTGTCCAGGCGCAGGGCGTTGACCGCCTGGTCGCGGCGGCGCAGCTCGGCAACGATCAGTTCGGCGGCATGGACCGCGCAGGCGCGGATCTCAACCTCCTCGGCGCTCCCTTCCGGCAGGGGGTCGCCCGCCTCGATCCTGCGGGAGAGGTCCTCCCGGTATTCGAGGATGCCGTCGAGGCGCAGCACGTGGGGGACGAGGTTGTCGGCGCAGATCGTGAGCCGGTCGATATCGACGAAACGCCCCAGGCCTCTTCCCCCGAAGGCGATGTACAGGTCGGTGACGGCGAGCTGGGCCCGTTTCAGGAAGGGGATCTCCAGATTCCGGTAGCGGGTCGCGTCCCGGAAGGAAGGGATTTCCGCCAGGAGGGTCACAAGGTGGGGCGCCGAGCCCCGGGCCGCCGCCATCGGGGCCGAGAATGTGCCGCCGAAACGGCCCAGGAGCCAGTCCCCGAGCTGGTTGAGAGACCGGGAATACCGGGCGGCCAGCTCCAGGGCGGCGGGCTGGTCCGGGTCGAGGCCGAAGAGCTCGAGGCAGGAGGAGGCGTCGACCGCCGAAAGGTCTGCCGCGGAGAGCGCTCCGCCCTCTTCGAAGGCGTCCTTGAGAGCGGAGGCGATGCGCCGGTAGCCCGACTGAAGGGGGGGGATCCCGAGCTCGGCGAAGGTGCCGGAGCCGAAGTTGACCGCGCCGAGGGTCAGGAAAAAGGCGGCCGTCGCCTCCCCCCGCCCCAGCAGGTGGCAGGCCGGGTCCATCTGCAGGTGCCGTAGCTGTTCGGCGGGCAGGGAGGCGGCGTAGGCCGGGATGCGCTCCTCGTCGATGCGCACGAAGGAGGCCGTCCCGGCGATCTCGCGGCAGGAGCGGCGCAGCCGGTCAAGGATGGACTCTTCGGGTGTGCTCATGGTCTCCGCCTTCCCGGTTCGGAGGTCGATGTCCGACTACAAGTGTAGCCGGTCGGGAGGGATTTGCAGGGCGGCAGGCGGGGGGGGGCGCCGTTGCGGCGATCAGGAGGGGCTCGTCCAGGCCGCCTTGCCGCGGGCGGCGGTGGCCGCAGGGAGCGTCTGCCTGGAGGCGGGCGGGGCGAAGAAACGGACGACGGCGTCCGGCTCCAGGGGGCGGCTGAACAGGAATCCCTGCACCTGGTCGCAGCCCTTTTCGGTGAAAAAGGCTTTCTGCTCCTCCGTCTCCACTCCCTCGGCGATGACCTCCAGGCCCATGGCGTGGCCCAGGGCGATGATGGAGGCGGCGAGGGCGGCGTCGTTGGGGTCGCTGGTGACTTCGCCGACGAAGGAGCGGTCGATTTTGAGCCGGGAGATGGGGAAGCGCTTCAGGTAGCTCAGCGAGGAGTGGCCCGTCCCGAAGTCGTCGAGGGCGATGTGGACTCCGCGCACCTTGAGGTCGGTCAGGACCATGATGGCGTCATTGAAGTTGTCCATGACGGCACTCTCGGTGATCTCCAGCTCCAGCAGCCGGGGGGCGAGGCCCGTCTCCTTGAGGGACTGCTCGATCATCTCGACGAGGCCGGGCTGGCGGAGCTGGCGGGCGGAGAGGTTGACGGCCATCCGCACCGGCGGATACCCCTGCTCCTGCCAGGCGCGGGACTGGGCGCAGGCGCTGCGCAGGACCCATTCTCCGATGGGGGCGATCAGGCCGCTCTCCTCGGCCAGGGGGATGAAGTCGCTGGGGGGAATGGAGCCGCGCTCGGGGTGGTTCCAGCGCAGCAGCGCCTCGACCCCTGTCAGGTCCCCCGAGGCGAGGTCGAACTGGGGCTGGTAGTGGAGGAACAGCTGTTCCTGCTCGATGGCTTTGCGAAGCTGGCCTTCCATCAGGAGCAGGTCGTGGGCCCGGGCGTTCATGTCGGGGGTATAGAACTGGTAGTTGTTGCGCCCCTGCTCCTTGGCCCGGTACATGGCGACGTCGGCGCATTTCATCAGCCCCTCCCCGTCAACCCCGTCTGCGGGAAACATGCTGATGCCGATGCTCGCGGTAATGGCGAGCGCGTGCTCGTCGACGGTGATCGGCTGGGCGAGGATGTTCTTGAACTTGTGGGCGATGCCGGCGACCCGCTGCACGTCCTGCACGTCCTCGATGATGACCAGGAACTCGTCTCCGCCGAGGCGGGCGACGGTGTCCGTTTCGCGCACGTGGTAGCTCAGGCGCTTTCCGACCTCCCGCAGCAGCTGGTCTCCGACGGGGTGGCCGAGGGTGTCGTTGATGTTCTTGAAGCGGTCGAGGTCGAGGAGCATGAGGGCGACCTGGCTATTTCCCCTGCGGGCCTTGGCCATCGCCTGCCGCAGGCGGTCGTTGAACAGCACCCGGTTGGGCAGCTTGGTCAGGTCGTCGTGGTGGGCGAGGAACTTGAGGCGCTTGCGGTTCTCGGCGAGCAGTTCCTGCACCTCGATGCGGTCGGTGATGTCCCGAGAGGCCTCGATGATCCCCAGCAGGGTGCCGTTCTCGTCCCGCAGGGGCGAGGCCTGCAGTTCGTAGATGCGGCCGGTTCCGTCGGCCAGCTCGTGCTGGTGAACGACGGTGGCCGGCTCTCCGCTGTGCTGCACCTCCCGCAGGGGGCAGGGGTGGTTCTCCCCGCTGCAGGGAGTGTCGCTGTGGTGGGAGGCCTGGTGGCAGAGCAACTCGGTCTCGCCGTCCCAGGGTGCGGGCAGCAGGGCGTGGGCGGCCCGGTTCATGAGCAGGATCCGGTAATCGGTGGAGATCACCAGAATCGGATCGACGACGCCGTCGATGACCGTCTGCAGGAAGGCCCGCTCTTCCCGCAGGTTCTGCTCCGCCCGCTTGCGCTCGGAGACGTCCCGGAAGATGCCCCGGGTGGCCACTGGCTCCCCGTCCACGTAGCGGACGCTGACGCTCCCCTCGAGGACGATCTTGCGTCCGTCCTTGGAGCGGAAGGCTGTCTCCACCATCTCGGTCCGGTGGCTGGAGAGGACCTGCTGGAACCGGCTCCGGCAACTCTCCCGGTGGTCGGGGTGAATGACGTCCATCAGGTTCAGTTTGGAGAGTTCCTCTATGTCGTAGCCGAGGGTCTCCGTCCAGGCCCTGTTGACCAGCTGGATTGAGCCGTCCGGGGCGACGCTCTGGATCAGGTCGTGGGCGTGGTCGAAGATGTCCCGGTAGCGCGCCTCGCTTTCCCGCAGCTGCTTCTCCACCTGCTGTCGCCCGGCGATCTCCCGGTTCAGGTCGTCCCGCGAGGCCGTGACCCGGCGCAGGCTCGCGGCCATTTCGTCGAAGGCCCGGGAGAGGACGCCGATTTCGTCCCGGCGGGGGGTGCCGACCCGGACCCCCAGGTTGCCCCGGCCGATTTCGAGGGCTCCCCGTTTCAGCTGCATGAGAGGGCGGGAGATCGAGCGCGAGACGAGCAGCGCGATGATACCCCCGATCAGGGAGGCGGCCAGGGAGAAGAAGAGGGTCAGGTTGCGCAGGCGGGTCACCGAGGCGAAGGCCTCGTTCGCGTCCATCCTGGCGACCAGGCCGAGGTTCAGGGCCGGGATGTGCCGCCAGGCGGCGAGGATCCCGGTGCCGGCGAAGTTGCTGGTTACCCCCGAGCCGCTGCGGCCCTGGACCGCCTCCTGCATCGGCAGCTTTTTCGGTTTGAAGGGGAGGACGCGGTCCGGGTCCGCCATTGTTCCGACGCTGTGGGAGGTCAGGTGGACGAAGCCGCCGGGCACCTTTTTGCCCAGGACCGTGCAGCCGGTCTCGCCGAGGCCGGTCTTGTCATGGACCAGCTCCTCGATCACGTCGATGTTGACCTCCAGGGCCATGAGCCCCTGGACCTTTCCCTCCCCGTCGAGAATGTGGTGGGTGATGAGGATCGCGTATTTGCCGTTTTCGTGCGTGTTTCGGAAATAGCTGACCGTCTCCCCCCGGTCGTAGTCGGTCTTTTCGTGGCCCGGGAGGGGGTGGCTCAGCCAGTCGGTGACATGTTCGGCGTTGCTCAGGTAGAGCATCCGGCCTTCGGGGGTGGCCAGGACGATGTCGTCCAGCTCGAAAATCGCCTGCAGCCTCTGCAGTTTTCCGTCGAGAGCCCGGGTGGCCGCCTTGAACGCCGGGTGTTCCGGGTCGTCGGCGTGATCGAGGAGGACCGGCAGGTACGTGTTGACAACGAAGGAGTTTTTCAGGGTTTGGACCGCTTTGCGCTTTTCCCCGAGAAAGGCGGCGATCTTCTTCGCCTTGAGGTCGGCCACCATCTCCAGGGAGTCGATGGTCTTGGACTCCAGGGAGTCCCGGCCGGCGACGAAGCCGAGCACTCCGAGGGAGACGACCGGCAGGATGGCCAGGGCCAGGAAGGTAATGAGCAGTTTGGGTCTGATGGACATAAAGTATAGGGGCCCGGGGTGGCGCAGCCCGGGAGGAGCGGCATTGCCGCAAAAGTTTCGGGAAAACACTTAATGAGGATGGAAAATTCTTCGCAGTTTTGGGGGTGTTTGTCAACAGAAAAGAAAAGGGAACCCGTATACTGTGGGTTTGGATGGGGAGGTGAAGCGAAGAATGGCCCTTCGCGACGGGCGCGGGCTGACCGTGGCCAACGTCCCTGTGGAGGCCGCCGTCGGGGGTCCCGATGCCTTTCTGCGCGAAGCCCGGCTCCCCCACGAGGGGCCGGGCTTCGTTTTGGGCAAGATGGCGAGGGGTGGGGCCGGGCTCAGGTGGGGATCGCCTCCAGCTCCTCCCAGCGGGCGTAGGCGGCCTGCAGCTCTTTTTCCAGCTCCTCCAGGCGGGCGGTGGCGGCGGCGACCTTCGCGCCGGCCTCGCGGTAGAAGTCGGGGTCGGCCAGCTGCGCATGGAGCGCTTCGATCTCCCCGTCCAGGGCTTCGATGCGCCCGGGCAGCTCCTCCAGCTCCCGCTTCTCCTTGAAGCTTTGCCGCCGCTCCCTCTGCCGGGCGGGCTTCTCACGGGCGGGGCGGGGAGCCGGGGCCGGCTCCTCGGGCCCGGGGCGCTGGCGCAGCCAGTCGTCGTAGCCGCCGAAGTACTCGCGGACCTGTCCCTCCCCTTCGAAGGCGACCGTGCTGGTCACGCACCGGTTGAGAAAGTCGCGGTCGTGGCTGACCAGGAAGACCGTTCCCTGGAAATCGGCGAGGAGCTCCTCGAGCAGCTCCAGGGTCTCCAGGTCGAGGTCGTTGGTCGGCTCGTCGAGGACCAGCACGTTGGCCTCCCGGGTGAAGAGCCGCGCCAGGAGGAGGCGGTTGCGCTCCCCCCCGGAGAGGAAGCGCACCGGGGTGCGGGCCCGGTCGGGGGTGAAGAGGAAGTCCTGGAGGTAGCCGTAGACGTGGCGGGGCTGGCCGCCGACGAGGACCGTGTCCTGGTCCCCGGAGAGGTTCTGCTGCACCGTGCGCTCCGGGTCGAGCTGCTCGCGCAGCTGGTCGAAGTAGAGGACCTGGAGATTGGTCCCGAGCTTCACCGACCCTGCCTGGGGGGCGAGCTTGCCGAGCAGCAGCCGCAGCAGGGTCGTCTTGCCGGCGCCGTTGGGGCCGATGATCCCGATCCGGTCGCCGCGCACCACGGTCGTCGAGAAGTCCCGGATGATCGGCTCCTTCCCGTAGGCGAAGGAGATGTTCTCGACCTTTGCCACCAGCTTGCCGCTGCGCTCGGCCTCGTGAAGCTTGAGGCGCGCCGTGCCGGTGCGCTCGCGCCGCTGGCGGCGCTCTTCGCGCAGCTTCTTGAGGGCCCGCACCCGTCCCTCGTTGCGGGTGCGCCGCGCCTTGATCCCCTTGCGGATCCAGACCTCCTCCTCGGCGAGTTTCTTGTCGAGGCGCTGCCACTCCAGGTCCTCGGCGTGGAGCAGCTCCTCCTTGCGCTGCAGGAAGGTGTCGTAGTCGCAGGCGAAGTCGAACAGGCGGCCGCGGTCGATTTCGACGATGCGGGTGGCCAGGGCCCGCAGGAAGGCCCGGTCGTGGGTGACGAAGACGAGGGTGATGCCCGAGCGCAGCAGGAACTGCTCGAGCCAGTCGATCGACTCGATGTCGAGGTGGTTGGTCGGCTCGTCGAGGAGCAGGATGTCCGGCTCGACCGCCAGCGCCCTGGCCAGCAGCACCCGTCGCTTCACGCCGCCCGACAGGCTCTCCAGGGGAGCGTCGCCGTCGAGCTTGAGCCGCGTCAGGGCCTGTTCCACCCGTTGCAGCAGCTCCCAGCCGCCGGCCTCCTCGAGGGCGTGCTGCACCTCGGAAAGGCGCGGCAGCAGCTCCTGCTCGCCGGCCGCCAGGCGCCCGGAGAGCTCGTGGTGCCTGCAGAGGGCTTCCCCGGCTTCCCCCAGGCCCCGGGCCACGATCTCGAAGACGCTCCCCTGCAGGTGCTGCGGCACCTCCTGGGGCAGGCGCGCCACTCTCAGGCCCTGTTGCCGGTCGACGGCTCCGCCGTCGGGGCGGACCTCGCCGGCGATGACCCCGAGCAGGGTCGATTTGCCGGCGCCGTTGCGGCCGAGCAGGCAGATCCGTTCGCCCCGCTCGACCTGCAGGCCGACCTCGTCGAGCAGGGTCGGCCCTCCGTAGGCGAGGGATACGTTGCGAAGACTCAGTAATGCCATGAAACCTGTCACTTTCCCCGAAGATGTTCCGGACCGGGATTATGGCAGAGAACGGCGCGGGAGGGAAGGGGGTCTCGCGGGGAGGGAGGCATTGCCGGCGTTATTCGGTCTTCAGCACCTCGAGCACCTCCACGTGGGCGGCCTGCCAGGCCGGGTAGGCGCCCGCCGCCAGCCCGAGCAGAACCGATCCGGCCAGGGGGCCGAGGATCAGCAGCGGATCGTAGACGAGGGGCATGTCGCCGAGACGGTAGACGAGCAGCAGCAGGCCCATGGCGAGAATGACCCCGGCGGCCCCGCCGATGCCGGCCATCAGGCCCGCCTCGAACATGAACTGGCGGACGATGTCGCGGCGCCGCGCCCCGACCGCGCGGCGGATGCCGATCTCCAGGCGGCGCACCCGCACCAGGAGGACCATGATGGAGAGGATGCCGAGGCCGCCGACGGCGAAGGAGACGCTGGAGCTGATCAGACCGAGGGTCTGGACCAGGTCGAGGGCCTGCTGCTGCAGCTGCATGGTGTCCTGGGCGGTGAGCAGGCTGAAGTCGTCGGCCTGGCCCGGGCCCAGGCCGTGGCGGCGGCGAAGGATCTGCCGCGCTCCCTCCTTGGCCCCGGCGTAATCGCCCGGGCGCTCCAGCTGCAGGTAGACGCCGGTGATCCAGTCCTGGTTGGCGAAGCGCCGGATGTAGGTCGACAGGGGGACGAAGACCTGTTCGTCCTGGTCGGTGCCGGAGATATCGGCCCCCTTCGCCTCCATGACCCCGATCACCCGGGCGCTGGCCCGGAAGAAGAAGACCTGCCGCCCGATCGCCGCCTCGGGGCGGCCGAAGAGGCGCTCGGCGATTTTGCGCCCCAGCACGCAGACCCGGGCCCGGCTCGCCTCGTCCTCGGCGCTGAGGAAGCGTCCGAGTTCGGGCCGGAAGTTGCGGATCGCGGGGTAGTCGGGCCAGGTCGCCACGATGCGCGAGGGGATCTTGACGTCTCCGGCGCGGATCGGCATGGTCCGCTCCACGAAGGGCGCCCCCCGGCGCACCGAGGGCAGTCCGGCGGCGAGCGCCTTCGCGTCGCCGAGGGAAAAGGTCCGGGCCTCGTTGCGCACCCGGGCCGAGCCGGAGCGGCGGAAGCTGACCTGGCCGGTGCGCGCCACGAACAGGTTGGTCCCCAGCTTGGCCGTCTCGATCTCGGCCTTGCGGTGCATGGCCTCCGAGACGTGCTGGACCCCGGTCAGGGCGAGGGCGCCGAGCAGCACCCCGATCATCGCCAGAGCGGTGCGCAGGCGGTGGGTGCGCAGGGAGGAGAGGGCGATTTTGAGGCTGAGGGGCATGGCGGCCATTGTTTTTCGTGCCTCTTTGCTCTATTTTTCGCGGTCGGTTTCGGGGGCGCGTCTTTGTCCGGTGTCCGATGTTTTTCGCTTCCAGCTTCCAGCTTCCAGCTGGTTTCTATCCCTTCAGGACCTCGATGGGCGACAGGGCCGCGGCCTGGCGGGCGGGGCGCAGGCCGAAGACGACGCCGATGGCGATCGCGGCGAGGACCGAGAGGGAAAAGACCTTCCAGGAGAAGAGGATTTCCAGGATTCCGAGCCGGGCCAGCAGCTGTCCCATCGCCATGCCGATGGCCATGCCTGCGAGGGCCCCGACGAGGGTCAGGCAGACCGCTTCGGCCAGGATCTGGAACAGGATCGCCCCGTTTTTCGCCCCGAGCGCTTTCTTCAGGCCGATTTCGGTGCGCCGCTCGTTGACGCTCAGGTAGAAGAGGTTGGCCAGCACGAAGCCGCCGACCAGGATCGCCACCGCCGCGGTCACTCCCAGGAAGAGCACCAGGCCCCCCTTGAACATGGAGAGAAAGGCGAGGATCTCCTCGGCGGTGAGGATGGTGAAGTCGTCGTCCTGCCCGGGTTTCAATCCGTGCAGTTCGCGCAGCAGGCCGCGCAGGTTCTCTACGTGGAACTCCATGTTTTCCGGGGAGTGGAACTTGACCCGCAGCGCCCGGAAGTACTGGCGGTCGAGGTTGAAACGCTGGGTGAGGGTGGTGATGGGGAGGATGATGCGCTCGTCGATGGAGCCGCCGCCGCCGGAGAAGCCGCGGTAGGAGAGGCGGCCGACGATCTGCACCGGCAGCTTGTCGAGGTAGACGGTGCGGCCGACCGGGGAGGTGTCGCCGAAGAGCTCCCGGGCCGGACCGTCGCCGATCAGCCCCACCTTGGCCCCGCGGCGCACGTCTTCCTCCGAGAGGTCGCGCCCCTCGGCCAGGGGCCAGTTCCAGACCTCGGCGTAGCCGGCGGTGGCCCCCACCGCGAGCCGCAGCTGGAACTTGCGGTCGGCGTGGCGGGCGGTGATGTCGCCCTTGGCCCGCATCGGGACGACCAGGTAGGCCCCCGGCAGGGACTGGCGCAGGCGCTCGGCGTCGCTGTAGCTGAGGGTCAGCCTGCGCTGGCCGACGGCACGGCTGCGGATGTCGCCGCCGAGGACGAAGGCCGCGTCCGGGCCGAAAAACTCGACGATTTCGTAGGCCTTTCGCTCCGCCCCGTCGACGGAGGCGACGATGATGGTCAGCGAGGCGATGCCCAGGGCCACCCCGCTGATTACGAACAGGCTGCGCAGCTTGAAGGCCCAGACCGTGCGCAGGGCCATGCCGATCAGGCGCCAGCTCAGGCGCAGCAGCTCAAACGTTCTGGACGAGGCCGTCATTGAGATGGATCCTGCGCCCGGCGTAGGCGGCCGTTTCCTGGTCGTGGGTTACGAGGATGACGGTGCGCCCTGCTTCGTGGATCTGGGCAAAGAGGTTCATGATTTCGGTGCTGGTGGCGGTGTCGAGCTGCCCGGTCGGCTCGTCGGCGAGGAGCAGCCGGGGGTCGTTGACCAGGGCCCGGGCCATGGCCACCCTCTGTTGCTGGCCCCCGGAGAGCTGGCCCGGCTTGAAGTCGGTGCGGTCGGCCAGCCCGACCTGCCCCAGCAGCTCCTCCGCCCGGGCGCGCAGCCGGCGGGCCGGGGTTCCCCGGTAGACGCCGGGGAGCATGACGTTCTCCAGGGCGGAGATGTAGGGGATCAGGTAGAAGGTCTGAAAGATGAAGCCAATGGCCCGGTTGCGCAGGTCGCTGAGCTGCTCGTCGGGCAGGGCGGCCACGTCCTCGCCGTCGAGGAGGTAGGTCCCGGCGCTCGGCCGGTCGAGCAGCCCGAGGATGTGCATCAGGGTCGATTTGCCCGAGCCCGAGGTGCCCTGCAGGGCGATGAACTCGCCCGGCCGGATATCGAGGGAGATCCCCTTCAGCACCTCCACGTCGAGCTCCGCCTGCCGGAAGGTGCGGCGGATCCCTTCCAGGCGGATGACCGGGTCGCCGGGGCTCACCGCGATCCCTTTCTGGCGCTCTGCCGGGGCAGGTCGACCTGGGTGGCGACCTCGTCGCCTTCGGCCAGGCCTTCCAGCACCTCGCTGTGGGTCAGGCCGGCCAGTCCCAGTTTCGGGGAGACCTGGCGCACCGCGCCCCCCGCCTCCCCCACGAAGACGACCTGCCGGCCCTGCACCCACTTGAGGGCGGTGTTGGGCAGGCGCAGCACGTCCTTCTTCTCCTCGACCACGATCTGCACCTGGGTGGTCATCTCCGGGCGCAGGGCCTCGGCCTGCTCGGGGGTGATCTCGACCAGGGCCTGGTAGTAGACGATGTTGTCGCGGATCTCCGGCTCGGGGTAGATGGTGGCGACCGTCCCCTCGAAGGTCCGCTCCGGGTAGGCATCGACGGTGAACTCCACCTTCTGTCCGGTGAAGACCTGGCCCACGTCGGTCTCGTCGACATAGATCCACATCTCCAGCCGGGTCGGGTCGATGACCGTGATCAGGTTGGCCACCTGCAGGCCGGCGACGATCGTCTCCCCCTCCTGGGCGGCGACCTGGCTGACCGTCCCCCCGAGGGGGCTGCGGATGTCCGTGTAGGAGATGCGGACCTCGATGGCGGCAAGGGCGGCCTCGGCCTTTTCCACCGCCAGGCGGGCCTTTTTCCGCTCCTCGGCGACTTCCCGCCGCACCCGGTCGAGGGCCGCCTGCCGGGCCTCGACCCGCTTGGCCTCCACCCGGGCTTTCTGGCGGGCGTTCTCGAGCTCGTCCGCGGAGATGATCCGCTCGGCCAGGAGGCTTTCGAGGCGGCGATAGTTGGCGGAGAGGTAGTCGCCGGCCGCCCGGCTCTGCTCCAGCTCTGTCTCGGCCTCCCGGATGCGCAGGGGGGAGACCCCCTCGACCCGTTTCAGCTCGGCCCGGGCCGACTCGAGCCCGGCCCGCGCCTCGGCCTGCTGCGAGCGCAATTCGCGGCTGTCGATGCGGGCCACCAGCCGGCCGGCCTCTACCCGGTCGCCGACCTTGACCAGCATCCGCTCGATCGTTCCGGTGGCCCGCGCCCCGATCTTGACGATGCCCCCGACCTGGGACTTGATGATCCCGGTCTGTTCCAGAACCTTGCGAACCTGGCCCCGGGCGAGTGTTTCCGAGGCCAGGATCTCGACCCTGTCGTTGGGGTGGGCGGCCTTCCACCACAGCACCCCGCCGGCGGCCGCGGCGAGCAGGAGAATGGCGATGACGATTTTTTTGGTCAAGGGATGTGTGCTCCAAAGGGGTTGGCGATGGCCGGAGCCGTTGCCCGCAGGTCCGGGGTCGTCCTTTCGGGATGGCCGAATGACAGAAGATTAAACCAGTCTGATCGAAAAGGGAAAAGACTTTTTTCCGGCGAAGCCTTTTTCCGGCCCCTGCCGGCGACGTCCCGACAATCACCTAGCCGGTGTTGCGCAGTCCGGCGGCGATGCCGTTGATGGTGGCGGCGAGGACGTAGTCGAGCCCCTCGGACTCGCGCCCGCCGCGCTTGCGCCGCAGCAGCTCGATCTGGATCAGGCTCATGGGGTCGACGTACGGTTTGCGCAGGCGCAGCGAGCGGGCCAGGTCGGGGTCGGTCTCGAGCAGGCGCCCCTGGCCGGTGACCTCGAGGACCGCGCGGCGGGTGCGCTGCAGCTCGTCGACCAGCATCGCGAAGACCCGCTCCCGCAGGGCGGCGTCGGGCACCAGGGCGGCGTACTGGCGGGCCAGGGGGAGGTCGACCTTGGCCATTGCCATCTCCACGTTGCGCACCATGTCGAAGAAGAAGGGGAAGCGGCGCATCATGGTCCGCAGCAGTTCCCGTTCGGCCGCGCCCCGCCCCGCGTAAGCCTCGAAGGCGGTGCCGATGCCGAACCAGGCCGGGACGAGGAGGCGGCTCTGGATCCAGCCGAAGCCCCAGGGGATGGCCCGCAGGTCGTCGAGGCCCTGGCTCTCCTTGCGGCGCGAGGGGCGCGAGCCGATCTTGGCGAGTTCGAACTCGAGGACCGGGGTCGATTGCTCGAAGTAGGGAAGGATGTCGGGGTTCTCGGCGATCTTCTCCCGGTAGCAGGCGAAGGCGATCTTCGACATCTCCTCCAGGGCCTCCTCCCAGGCGGCCTCGGCGCTCGTTTCGACCAGGCCGGTGCAGGCCAGGGCCTCGAGGGAGGCGGAGACCATCAGTTCCAGGTTGCGCCGGGCGAGGGCCGGGTCCGAGTACTTGTAATTGATGACCTCGCCCTGCTCGGTGAGCTTGAAGGCGCCGGTGAAGGCGCCGGCCGGCTGGGCGACGATGGCCCGGTGGGTCGGCCCGCCGCCGCGGCCGACGGTGCCGCCGCGGCCGTGGAAGAGGCGCAGCTTGACCCCGCATGCGTCGGCCACCTCGTGCAGGGCGCGGTGGGCCTTGTAGATCTCCCAGGAACTGGTGAGCATGCCGCCGTCCTTGTTGGAGTCGGAGTAGCCGAGCATCACCTCCTGCCAGCGTCCCCAGGAATCGAGGTAGGGGGCGTACTCGGCGTTGGACCAGAGGGTGCGGCAGATTTCGGGGGCGTTCCTCAGGTCGGCGATCGACTCGAAGAGGGGCACAGGCATGAGCCCCGGGTCGCCGACCTCCTGGCGCCCGGCCACGGCGATGCCGCACAGCTCCATCAGCCAGACCAGGGAGAGGACGTCCTGCACCGAGGAGGCGCCGCTGATGACGTAGCTGCGCAGCGCCTCGGGGGGGGACTCCCGTTTCAGACCGGCGATGGCCCGCAGGGTCTCGAGCAGCTCGGCGGTCTGCGCCGAGGGGGGAGGGGGGAGGGGGTCGGCGGGCCGGGCGGCGTGGCCGGCGCCGGCGGAGAGCTCCCGGACGGCCTCTTCGTGGACCCTGGCGTGCTGGCGGATGTCGAGGGCGTGCAGGTGAAAGCCGAAGGTGGCGACCCGGCGCAGCAGGGGGTCGACGAGGCGCCGGGCGATGCGCACCCCGCCCCCGGAGCGCAGGCTCCGGCTGACGATTTCGAGGTCAAGGCGGAAGGCGGCCGCGGAGGGGTAGGCCTGGGGGTCGTCCGGCCCCAGCAGGGTGCGGCGCAGCCGGTGGCGCATGCAGGTCAGGAAGCGCCGGTAGGGCTCGCACTCGGGCAGGCTCTCCACCTCGCGGGCGAGTTCGGCCGGGCCGGCGGTGGCGGCTCTCAGGGCCTGGCGGAGTTCGGCCGAGGCGACGCCCCGGCAGGTGGAGGGGGTGAGAAGGCGCCGCAGCTTCTCGAGCGTCTCCAGGTAGTCGGAGAGGACCAGTTCCCGGGCCATCTGCAGGGCGCCCCGGGTGGTTTCCGCGGTGACGTGGGGGTTGCCGTCGCGGTCGCCGCCGATCCAGGAGCCGAAGCGGACCACCGTCGGCAGCTCCGTCGGATCGAGGTCGAGGCCGTACACCTGCCGGAAGTCCCGGGCGATCTCCTCGTAGAAGGGGGCCAGGGGGGGAAGGAGGGAGCCGGGATAGTGGTCGAGGCCCATGACGATCTCGTCGCGGACGGTCGGCTTGCGGCGGCGGACCTCGTCGGTCTGCCACAGGGCGGTGATCTCGGCGAGGATCGCCTCCTGGCTCTCGGCCGCCCCGTCGTCGTTGATGGGGAGCTGGTCGAGCCTGTCCAGTTCGGCGGCGATGCGGCGGCGCTTGAACTGCACCACGCGCCGGGCGACCTCGGTGGGGTGGGCGGTGAAGACCGGGACGGCCTCCACCTGCGCGAGGATCTCCAGGGCCGCCGGGGCGTCGATGCCGGCGTCGCGCATGCGGGCCAGGGTGGCGCGCAGGGTTCCCGGCTTGTCCGGGTCGGCGCAGATGCGGTGGGCGCGGCTGCGGCGCTTGCGGTGGACCGTCTCGGCCAGGTTGGTGAGTTCGAAGAATGTGGCGAAGGCCTTGGTGACCAGGTAGGCATCGGCGTCGCCCATGGCGGAGATGATTTCCGCCGCCTGGCGCATCAGCTCCCCCTCGGCGGGGTTTTCCGGCTCCGGTCCCTGCCCGGCGCTTTCCAGCTCCCGGTGGCGGATGGCCAGGTGCCGCAGTTCCTCCTCGGCGTCGAACACGTCCTGGCCCGCCTGCTCCCTGATCACCTGGCCGAGGAGCTTGCCCAGGGAACGCACGTCCCGCCGCAGCGGCAGTTCCTTGAGCTCCGGGTCGGCACTGGTCAGCTCGCGGAGTCTTTCGGCCTGGTCGGCCGCCTTCCAGAACAGCTCCAATGTGTCCATAGGGGGTCCCTTCTTGCCCGCCCCTCCCGTCCTGGCGGCAAGGGGGAGACTGAGTTGAAACGTTTCAATGTTTGTGCCGCTTGTTTAAAGAGTATAAAGTGGTCTTGAAATATCAAATCTTTCCGGCCATGCGGGCCTCCGGAAATCTGCGGGAAAGGTCGCTGGCGGGTTTCGGTCGGATCGGCTAGAATTGTATCATTCAAATATCCCTGGGGTCGGCGCAATGCCGGCCGACATGCTCTGTCCCGTGGAGGTAAAGGCCCATGAAGAAAGCTCTGCTCGCGGTGTTCGTTCTCGCCCTGCTGGCCGGCGCCGTCGCTCTCATTTACTTCGACCCCCTCTACCGGGGCCCGGAAAAAGAGACCCCCCCCGTCGTCGAGGAGCAGCCCCCGCAGGAAGAGAAGGCGCCGCCGGTGCGCTATGCCGTTGAGGAACCTTTGCCCCCGGCGGCCCCTTCGTTCTCGGAGGAGGCAGCTCCGCCGCCCCCGCAGGAGCGGCCGGAGACCTTTCAGGAGGGGCTCGCCGCCCTCTTCGGCCAGAAAACGCTCCGCGACCTGTTCCACCTGGATCACTTCATCGAGCGCTTCGTGGTCACCGTGGACAATGTTTTGGCCAGCCAGGTGCCGCGCAAATTCCTTCCGCTCCAGGCGCCGAAGGGGCGTTTCCTGGTCTCGGGAGGGGAGGGGGACGAAATCGTCAGCCCCTACAACTACCGGCGCTACGCCCCCTACGTCCGGATCGCCGAAGCCCTCGATGCGGAAAAGGCCGTGGCCCTCTACGTCCGGTTCTACCCCCGTTTCCAGAAGGCCTACCGGGAGATGGGATATACCTCGGGCCATTTCAACGACCGGTTGACCGAGGTGCTCGATCACCTGCTGGCAACCCCGGAGGTCGAGGAGCCGATCCGGCTGGTCCGGCCCCGGGTCCTCCACGAGTACGCCGACCCCGAACTGGAGGCTCTCTCCGGGGGGCAGAAAGCCCTCATCCGGACCGGCAGCGAGAACGCCGCCGCGCTCAAGGCGAAGCTTCGGCAGATCAGGGCCGAACTGCTCGAACGGACCGCTTCGTCCCGCATTCGCAGGGATTGACCCTCTCCCGTCAGCCGAACACCTTGCTCTCCTGCTCCAGCACCCGGATAAAGGTGGTGCGCTTGGTCAGCTCCTTCAGGGCCCCGGCCCCCACGTAGGTGCAGGCCGAGCGCACCCCGCCGAGGATGTCCCTGATCGTCTCCTCGATCGGCCCGCGGTAGGGAACCTCCACCGTCTTGCCCTCGGAGGAGCGGTACTCGGCCACCCCCCCGGCGTGCTTCTTCATGGCCGTCGTCGAACTCATGCCGTAGAAGAGCTTGAACTTCTGGCCGTTCCGCTCCACCACCTGGCCGCCGCTCTCGTCGTGGCCGGCGAGCATGCCGCCGAGCATGACGAAGTCCGCCCCCCCGCCGAAGGCCTTGACCACGTCCCCGGCGCAGTCGCAGCCCCCGTCGGAGATGATCCGCCCGCCGAGGCCGTGGGCCGCGTCGGCGCACTCGATGACCGCCGAGAGCTGCGGGTAGCCGACCCCGGTCTTCACCCGGGTGGTGCAGACCGAGCCCGGCCCGATCCCCACCTTGACGATGTCGGCCCCGTAGAGGAGCAGCTCCTCCACCATCTCGCCGGTGACCACGTTGCCGGCCACGATCGTCTTCTCCGCAAAGGCGCCGCGCACCTTCTGCACGAACTCGACAAAGGCCTCCGCGTAGCCGTTGGCCACGTCGATGCAGATGAACTCAAGCAGGGGGTGTTTCTCCAGGATCTTGGACAGGCGGGCGAAATCGTCTTTCGACGTGCCGGTGCTGACCATGATCCGCTGATAGATGCCGTCCTCCCGGCCATTCAGAAAGGCGGCCCAGTCCTGGAGGCCGTAGTGCTTGTGAATGGCGGTCAGCAGGCCGTGCCGGGCCAGCACCTCGGCCGCCTCGAAGGTGCCGACCGTGTCCATGTTGGCGGCGATCACCGGCACCCCGCTCCATTGCCTCTTGCTGTGCATAAAGGTGAAGGTCCGCTCCAGGGCCACCTCGACCCGGCTCTTGATGGTCGATCGCTTGGGGCGGATCAGGACGTCCTTGAAGCCCAGCTTCAGGTCGGTTTCGACGCGCATGGGGCGCTCCTTTCGGTTGTGCCGGGGGAAGACGCGAGCCTGCCCCAATAGTGTAGCAGGTCCCCCGGCGGCCTCCGGTTCCGGCGGGGCAAAACGAAGGGAACTTTTACCCGAACACAGGTTCAGGCCCTAAATTATGGTTCTCCTGGATTTTTCGGGGACCCCCCTTTGGGAAGGGGGGACAAGGGGGAAAGGAGGTGCCTCCCCCGGGTCCGTTTTCCGCCAGAGGCTGCAACACCGGCGGGTCTCGCCCCGCCAGGCGAGTTACCTTTCTTGGTCGGCCAAGAAAGGTAACCCCAAAGAAGGCCGCCCCGCTCCTTGCCCTGCGGGTCCCCTCCGCTGCGCAGATGAATTCGGCGCGGACGAAAACTTGCCTTCGGCTTCGGACATTCGTCCGCGTCTTTCCGAATTCATCCACTCCGCTCCGACTGCGTCACAGGGGGGGCAGTGTCTCCCCGGAATTCCCGGATGAATCGGAATTATCCCCTCACCCCGATCCTCTCCCGTCAAGGGAGAGGGAGAATCTGGTCCGGAAGTGGTCTGAGTCAGGATCTTTTGCTTCGGTTATCGGTCCGCCGGGGCGGGGAAAGGTTGCTATACTTATTAAAAGCCGGGCCGCCGCCCGCTGCCGGAGCCGCCGAATGAAAGATGCCGACGCCCAAGGACCGGTCCTCATCGTCGAGGACGACCGCAACACCGCCGCCCTGGTGGCCACCTACCTGGAGAGGGAGGGGTTCCGGACGCTCGCCGCCGGCGACGGGGAGCAGGCCCTGCTGATGGCGCGCCGGCACCGCCCGCTCATCGTGATCCTCGACGTGATGCTCCCCCGGGTCGACGGCTGGGAGGTCTGCCGGCGCCTGAGGGGGGAGTCGGACGTCCCCATCCTGATGCTGACCGCCCGCGAGGAGGAGGTCGACCGGGTCCTGGGGCTGTCCCTCGGGGCGGACGACTACGTGGTCAAGCCCTTCAGCCCCCGGGAGCTTGTGGAGCGGGTCAAGGCGATCCTGCGCCGGGCCCGGCCCGCCCCTCCGGCGGCCGGCGCGCCCCTCGTCCACGGCGCCCTGCGGCTCGACCCCGAAAAGCACAAGGTGACCCTGGAGGGGCGGCCGGTGGAGCTGACGGCCTCCGAGTTCAAGCTCCTCTTCGCCCTGATGAGCGCCCCGGGGCGGGTCTTTTCCCGGGACGAGCTGCTGGGCCGCTTTTACCGGCACGGCGAGGCGGTCGTCGACCGGGTCATCGACGTCCACATCGGCAAGCTCCGCCAGAAGATCGAACCGAACCCGGCCGAGCCCCGCTACATCGTCACGGTGCGCGGCTTCGGCTACCGCTTCGCCGAGGAGGAGGGGGAGTGAGGCGCCGCCTGCTGTGGAAGCTGCTGCTGGTCAACATCGTGCCGGTGATCGGGGTCATCGTCCTGGTGATCTGGCTCGCCATCGACCAGCTGGCGGCCGACTACTTCATGGCCCTGATGACCAAGTACGACGTCTCGCCGACCGACACCCACCAGATGTTCCTGGACGCCGTCCACCGCTACCTGATCTGGGCCACCCTGGCCGCCCTCGCCCTGGCCCTGCTGCTGAGCTATCTCCTCACCAGCCGGGTGCTGCGCCCCCTCTCCCAGATGGTCGCCGCCACCCGGGAGGTGGCCGCCGGCAACTTCTCGCCCCGGGTGCAGATCGCCTCGCGGGACGAGGTCGGCCAGTTCGGGGAGGCCTTCAACCGCATGGCCGACAGCCTGGAACGGGTGGAGGGGCTGCGCAAGACCATGGTGGCCGACGTCGCCCACGAGCTGCGCACCCCGCTGACCAACCTGCGGGGCTACCTCGAGGGGCTGAGCGACGAGGTGATTCCCCCGTCCAAGGCGACTTTCGAAATGCTGCAGGATGAGATCCTGCGCCTGGTGCACCTGGTCGACAACCTGCAGCAGTTGGCCCGGGCCGATGCCGCGCGGGCCTACCTGGACCGCCGGGCCTTCGCCCTGCACGAGGCGGTCGAGCAGATGCTGGGCCTGTACGGCCCCAACTTCCGGGCCAAGGGGATCTCCGTCGAGACCCGGTTCGCGCCGGGGACCGGGGCGGTGACCGCCGACCGGGACAAGGTGCTGCAGGCGGTGCGTAACCTGGTCGAGAACGCCCTCAAGTACACCCCCGCGGGGGGCCGCGTCGCCGTGAGCGCCGAACGCGTCTCCGGGGGCATCCGGGTGGTCTTCGCCAACACGGGGGAGGGGATCGCCGAGGCGGACCTGCCCCACGTCTTCGAGCGCTTTTACCGCGCCGACCGNCCGTTCGCGCTCCCGGGAGGCCGGCGGGGCCGGCATCGGCCTGGCCATCGTCAAGGAGCTGGTCGAGGCCCACGGCGGGCGGGTCGGGGCGGAAAGCTCCGGAGAGGAGACGCAGGTGTGGTTCGTCCTGCCCGACTGAAGCCTGTCCCGCAGAGATAGATAAGTTCACCCGCTCTTTTCGGGGAATTGAAAAACATCCCCTGTGACGCAGCCGGAGCGGCGAAACCCGCCGGTATTGACGGTTCTGGGGAAAAAAGGACCGAGGGCCTGGGGCCGGAAAATTCGTTCTTTACCGGATCTTTACACGCCCTTTATCCTCCCCTTAAATCCCTTTGCTAGGGTGTGGTCAAAGCCAAGGCGCCCCGAGGGAGCGCCGCAGGGGAAAGGGAAAAGGATGAAACGACTTGCCGTCGTACTGGCGATCCTGCTGCTGGGGCTGGTTTCGGCCCCTTCGGCCATGGCCGATAGGGACCTGGAGCCGGGCAGCGCCGCGGTCACCTTCGTGGTGCGCTGATGGGACGTCGGCGCAGCCGCCCTGGAGGGGCGGCCCGGCATCCTTTCGGTGCAAAAGGGGTGGCGCGGAGCCAGCGAGGTCAACCGCGTCGTCTACGATCCTCGACAGGTCACGGTGGAGCAGATGGAAGATTGGCTGCGCCAGTCCGGGACTTACATCCGGACGGTGCCCGGGGCGCATCCGGGCGATACGAACGGGGAGGAATAAAAATGAAAAAGATCGGCTTGTTCGCGGCACTGCTGGCGGGCGCGCTCTTTGCCGCAACCGGCGCCATCGGCGCGGGGAAGGCGGAGCCGGGCGCGGCATCCGCCCAGTTGAAGGTCTTTTCCGTCGAAGAGGGGAGATACGTCATGACCGACAAGGTGGACCACAGCAAAGAGGAGTGGCGCAAAATCCTGACCCCCGAACAGTTCCACATCCTGCGCGAGCACGGGACCGAGCGGGCCTTTACCGGCGCCCTCCTGAAGACCGGCGGCCACGGCGTCTACCGCTGCGCCGGCTGCGGCCTCGACCTGTTCGGCTCCGAGACCAAGTACGACTCGGGCACCGGCTGGCCGAGCTTCCACTCCCCGGTGGCAGCGGAGAACATCGGCACCTCGAAAGACCGCGGCTTCTTCACCGTGCGCACCGAGGTCCACTGCATCCGCTGCGGCGGGCACCTCGGTCACGTCTTCGACGACGGTCCCGAACCGACAGGGCTGCGCTACTGCATCAACTCGGCGGCCTTGACCTTCGCGGCGGTTGAATAGAACCGTAGACGCGGGAGACGACCATGAAAACGATCCTGACAATATTGAGCGTTCTGCTGGCGCTCGGCGCCGGCCCGGCCGCCGCCCAGGGCGAGAGCGGGATGGACATGATGGCCGCAGAACCTGCGGTGCTGGAGAAAGCGATCTTCGCCGGGGGCTGCTTCTGGTGCATGGAGCCCCCCTTCGAGAAGCTGGCGGGGGTGGTCTCGGCGACCTCGGGCTACTGCGGCGGCCCGGAGGTCAACCCTTCCTACAAGGAGGTCTCCTCCGGACGGACCGGCCACGCCGAGGCGGTGGAGATCGTCTACGACCCGAGTCAGGTGAGCTACGCCGAGCTGCTCGAGGTCTTCTGGAGGAACATCGACCCGACCGACGGCGGCGGCCAGTTCGTCGACCGCGGCAGCCAGTACCGCTCCGCCGTCTTCACCCTCGACGAAGAGCAGAAGCGGCTGGCCGAGGCGTCGAAGGGCAGGCTGGAAGAGACGGGCCCCTTCGACGGGCCGATCGTGACCGGGATCGTTCCGGCGACGGCCTTCTATCCGGCCGAGGAGTACCACCAGGACTACTACAAGAAGAACCCGTTGCGTTACAAGTACTACCGTTACGGCTCGGGGCGCGACCGGTTCCTGGACAAGGTCTGGGGAAAGGAGAGGGGCAGGTAATCGGGGAGATTGGAAACGCGAAGGGCGAAAAGGGCCCGGGGTCGCTGTGGACTCCGGGCCCTTTTTTGTTCGGTGGAATGTAAAGGTCCCTTCTGGGGGGGGCGGTGGCTAGCTGGGCCTGGAAGGGCAAGGGGTCTTTTTTATTGAAGTTTTCGGAAGGCTGGCGTATAAGGTTAGAGTGTTTGAATAAGTGTCCGGGTGGGAGGCTGTTTCTAGATATAGAGACTCTGTATAATCAACTGTTAGCCTTCGTAAAGATAAGGATACCATCCCTTGAAACAGCCACTCTCATACCAAACACTGCCGTGCAGTTGCTGGGTGACAACAGTCATAAACGGATTGCTTTTTTTATATGGTGATAAAAATAAAATACCCAGCCTAGTCTTAAGATTACTCCATACAGTTCTGACCGATGATGGCGTCGATAACTGTAATTCATCTAAAGCAGATTGGGAAATAGTATTGGAAGCTGTTAGTAAAAAATGCAATATGGAGATAAAAACATACAAAAAGGAAGCCGTGCAAGAAAACGTAAAAAAAACTGATTTTAGAAATTATATCGTTATTTGTGATATTAGCGCAGGAACTCACACGATTTTGTTAACTAGTCGGTCTGGTGACTGGTACTTTGGATTTGATCCTGATTGGGATCAGTCAAGGGGTATGAATAAAGAAAATACTGAATATGAATTTTTCCCTCAAGTAAAAAAGAATTTGGAAGGGCGCATCAATTTTAGAGTTCACAAAGACCACCTATTCAATATGAAGTCAACAAAAAATAGAGTCTTGTCAATGGGAGCTGTCTCTCAAAGAAGCATTTCTATAATTTCGAAAACAATCATTAAAAGGGCTAACGAGAATTCCAAGAGTACAGATGGAACAGAGGCGCTTCCCGAATAGGTTCTGTTAGGCTGTTCTGAGTAGGTTGTAGCTTAAATCAATCCGTTATGTTTAAAAAATTATGAATATCCAAACCTACATCAACGATGTTTCCTTAAACTGGGAAAAATTCGAATATGAATCGAGGGTCGGTGACATTATTCCATTCCCTTTTGAAATAAGATCTCGAGAGTTACTAGCCTACGCAAATAGAGATCTGGAAACAGAAGACAAGCGTGGTCTCATCGGAGCTCTGAAAAACACAAAAAGTGCTATTGACTGTCAAGTAGACTCAATATTGAAAGTTCTTGGACTCAAAAAAGGCAGGAACTTTCCACAAAAAGCAGGGCAAATCAATCAACTTGGTCTTCTTGCTCCACGAGTGCTAAAAAGAATTGTCACAATGAGAAATCAACTTGAACACGATTTTGCCCTACCAGAAAGAAATCAAGTTGAAGACGCGGTAGATATTGCTACTTTATTTATCGAAATTACTGATAGAGTTTTCAGAATGTTCGACGTGGAGTTTGTCCTTGGTGAGTTGAAGCACAACCCCATATTGGACCTAGACAAAGGAAGGTACCTTCACTTTGTTTTTAACAAAGATAATCCAAGTTACCTCGTTACAGGTAAATCAGAAGGCAAAGAGCTATTTACTGAAAAAGTACAAAGTAGTTCAGGTCTTTATGTTCCAATACTCAAAATGTCCATTCTGTGCGACCTGAATTATTGGACTGAAGATTATGAGAAGTCTATCGAGGAATTTTTCAATATCGCGAAGTGAAAATAAACATAACCATGCAATCAAGCGGATGGAAAAAATCGAATTTGGGGTCAGATACTTTCTTAACAACTTCGTGTCAAGACCCTGCTTGCTCCGGTGACCGAGCCGCTACCAACCTGGTTCCCCCCGTTGCATCAAAGGGCTC